>JAAENP010000200.1 GCA_024224155.1 bacterium | reverse complement strand
TGATCGTTATCGTACCCGCCGAAAGCTCGCGCTTCCCCAACGAAGCCGCCACACCCTCAGCCAGGCGATTAACTTCGGCGCGCACATCCTCGACCGATCCCAAGTCGCGGGCGAAAGTACTCTCCGAACTGAGGCTCTTGCGCTCGCGCTCGAGGCGCACCGGTCGCTCGTCGATACCGCGGCAGTAGCGGAAGAGCGCCGCACCGTAGCTCCCCAGGAGCCCTTCGAGGCTGGCTCGACTCTCGCGGCGCAAGTCGGAAATGGTCTCGAAGCCGTGGCCGATGAGCTTTTTCTCGGTAACCGGACCGACACCGGGCAACTTGCGGATCGGTAGTGGATCCAGAAAGCGCTGCACCCGGCGCGGCGAGATCACGGTCAGGCCATCGGGCTTGTCGTAGTCGGAGGCGATTTTGGCCACCAGGCGATTGGGCGCGACACCTACGCTGACGGTCAGGGCTCGCTGGACGAGCACTCGGGCGCGGAGCTCTCCGGCCAGAGCGGTCGCGCTGCCGTAACCTCGCCACACATCGGAGACGTCGAGGTAGGCTTCGTCGATCGAGACCGGCTGAACCACCTGCGTGAACTGCCGAAAGATCTTGAAGATCTCCTCCGACTCGCGCCGATATCTCGGAAAGTCGGGCCGCAGAAACACGGCTTTGGGGCAGCGTCTCCGGGCGCGGGCGGCAGGCATTGCCGATCGAATCCCGAAGGCGCGCGCCTCGTAGCTGGCGGCGGCGACCACGCCACGCCCCTCCGGACTGCCGCCGATCACAACCGGCTTGCCTCTGAGCGGAGGCTCGTCGCGCATGTGGACCGCCGCGTAGAAGCAGTCCATGTCGCAGTGCAGGATCCTGCGATCGAGCGAATCCGCCGTCACCTCAGTGACTCTGCACCCCGCCCTCGGTCTGCGCGCGTGGATCCAGAGCTTCCTCGAGCTCTTCTTTGGGAAGCACTTCCTTGTCGAGAGCCAGCTCGCGTACCGTACGCCCCGTTTTGTAGGCCTCTTTGGCGATCTCGGCGGCACGATCGTAGCCGATCTTCGGCGCCAGAGACGTGACCATCGCAAGCGACTTCTCCACCATGTCTCGGGCTCTCTCGCGATCGGCCTCGAGGCCCTTGACGCAGCGGCGCGCGAGGTTCGAGCTGGCGTTCGCGGTGATGGTGATCGCCTGGAGCAAATTGTAGGCGATCACCGGCATCATCACGTTCAGCTCGAAGACTCCGGACATCCCGCCGACCGTAATCGCCGCATCGTTGCCCACGACCTGGGCAGCCACCATCAAGACCGATTCCGGAATCACGGGATTGACCTTCCCGGGCATGATCGAGCTCCCCGGCTGCAAGCTGGGCAGGAGAATCTCGCCGATGCCGCAACGCGGCCCCGAGCCCAGCCAGCGCAGATCGTTGGCGATCTTGGTCAGCGACACGGCGATCACCTTGACCGCGCCCGACGCTTCCACGGCCGCGTCCTTGGCGGCAAGGGCTTCGAATCGATTCGGCGCCGGCACGAAGGCGAAGCCGGTGCGGTCCGCCATGCGCGAGATCACGCGATCGGCGAACCCTTCCGGCGCGTTCAGACCGGTTCCCACGGCCGTTCCACCGAGGGCAAGCTGAGCCAGTCGGGGCTTGGCCGCGGCGAGACGCTCGAGTCCATTGCGAATCTGTTGAGCGTAACCGGAAAACTCCTGGCCCAGTCGAACCGGAACGGCGTCCTGAAGGTGGGTGCGACCGATCTTGACGACGTCATCGAACTCCGAGGCCTTGGCCTCCAGCTCCGACGCCAGCTCTTCGAGTGCCGGCTCGAGCTCGGCAACGATCGCCGAGTACGCCGACACGTGAATCGCAGTCGGGATGACGTCGTTCGACGATTGCCCCCGATTCACGTGGTCGTTCGGATGAACCGGAGTCTTGCTACCCAGCTCCCCGCCCAGAATCTCGATCGCCCGATTCGAGATCACCTCGTTGACGTTCATGTTGGTCGAGGTTCCGGAACCTGTTTGGAAGATGTCCAGCGGGAAGTGGCTGTCCAGATCTCCCGCGACGATTTCGTCGGCCGCCTTCCGGATCGCCTCGGCCAGTTTCGAGTCGAGGTGGCCCATCTCCTCGTTGACCGCCGCGCACTCGCCTTTGATCAGACCCAGTGCTTCTATGAATCGGCGCGGGAAGGTCAGATCGCTGATCGGGAAGTTTCGCCGTGCGCGCTCTGTCTGCGCGCCGTAGTAGGCACCCGCCGGTACTTCGATTTCGCCCAGACTGTCTTTCTCGACTCTCTGTTCAGACATGTGTCCCCTCGCTCCATCCTTGGTCCCTGAGAACGTGTTGGCTCGCGGAGGTGGGGGAAGCGGATCCGGCACCACCACGGCTCCGCACAAGCCTAGCAGTCCTAGGACGACATGGGGATATTCGCCCGCGTGGCGAGCGCTCCCAGCGGCCGCACCTCGAGCTCGCTCGACTTGAGCGTCGCGATGGCCTCTACCGCCGCGCGCGCCCCCGAGAGCGTCGTGATGCAGGGAATGTCGAACTTCAGAGCGGTCTCGCGAATATAGGAGTCATCCTCGTGAGACAGCTGTCCCATCGGGGTGTTGATCACCAGATCGATCTCACGGTTGATGAGCCGGTCGCCGACATGCGGCCGGCCCTCGTGGATCTTGAGAACTGCCCCGACCTCGACTCCCCGGCCGCGCAGAAACTCGGCGGTCCCGGCCGTCGCAACCAGGGAAAAGCCAAGCTCCGCCAGCCCTTTGGCGATCTTCGCCGCCACCGGCTTGTCGCGATCGATGACCGAAACAAACGCGGTCCCACCCAAGGGCAAAACGTGACCGGCTCCCAGCCAGGCCTTCGCGAAGGCCTCACCTAGATTCCGTCCGACACCCATCACTTCACCGGTGGATTTCATTTCCGGTCCCAGGATCGGATCGACGCCGGAGAATCTCCGAAAAGGAAAGACCGGCGCCTTGACGAACACCGCCGGTACCTCGGGCTGTTCGACGAAGCCGACCGACTCGAGGGTCTCGCCCGCCATAAGCTGGGCCGCGATTCCGGCGAGCGGCTGGCCCACAGCCTTGGCGATGAACGGAACCGTGCGCGACGCGCGTGGGTTCACCTCGAGCACGTAGAGCTCGTCCTCGTGGATCGCGAATTGAACGTTCATCAGGCCTACGACGCCCAGGCGAAGAGCGATGCGCTCGGCGATCGCCGACATCTCCCGAGTGTGCCGTTCTTCGACACCCAGGGGTGGCAGTACGGCAGCCGAGTCTCCGGAGTGAATGCCCGCCTCCTCGATGTGGCGGAGAATCCCCGCGACGACGACGCGCCGGCCGTCGGCCAGGAGATCCAGGTCGACCTCGATCGCGTCCTCCAAGAAACGATCGAGCAGTACCGGCTGCCCCGGAGAGATCTCTCCGGCCTCGCGCATGCAACGCTTGAGCGTCGCGGGCTCGTAGCAAACAGCCATCGCCCGGCCGCCCAGAACGTAGCTCGGACGAACCAGTACCGGATAGCCGATCGACTCGGCCACTGCCAGAGCCTCGTCGATCGACTGCGCCGTTCCGTTCAGGGGCTGGCGAATCCCCTCGCGGCGAAGAAGGTCACCGAATCGCTCGCGGTCTTCGGCCAGATCGATGGCATCCGTCGGCGTGCCGAGGATGGGAATCCCGGCCGCCTCGAGTCCCCGCGCCAGTTTGAGCGGAGTCTGACCACCGAGCTGAACGACCACACCCGTGGGCTTCTCGTTCCGGCAGACCGACAGCACGTGTTCCAGTGTCAGCGGCTCGAAATAGAGACGATCGGAGGTGTCGTAATCGGTCGACACGGTTTCCGGGTTGCAGTTGATCATCACGGTCTCGTAGCCCAGCGCGGACAGCGAGAACGCGGCGTGAACGCAGCAGTAGTCGAACTCGATTCCCTGGCCGATTCGGTTCGGGCCCGATCCGAGTATCACGACCTTGGCGCGCTCGCTACGGTCGGTCTCGTCCTCCGCCCCGCGGGTCGAATAGAGGTACGGCGTCCTGGCCGGGAACTCCGCGGCACAGGTGTCGACTCTCTTGTAAACCTTCCCAAGCCCCCTCTCCTCGAGGTGGCGGCGAAGATCCTCGGTGCTAGTGGTGAGCCGGCGCGCCAGAACGGTCTCATTCAGGCCGGCGGCAGTGGCTTCGGCAAGCAACGAGTCTGGCGCCGAAGCCAGGTCAAAACACGCGACCTCGGTTTCGAGATCGATGATGAGCTTGATCTCGCGCAAGAACCAAGGGTCCACCGCGGCGGCCGCGGCCACCTCCGCAACCGTCCAACCTTGACGCAGGGCGGCGAAGACGGCGAACAGCCGCTCCCAGTTCGGACTTTGGAGACGCGCCCGGAGGCGCACCGGGTCCGAGAGCCTCTGCTCGCGGTCGGCGAGATCGCCGTCCAACTCGAGCGAAGACATGCCCTTCATCAGCGCCTCACCGAAGGTGGCTCCAATCGCCATGACCTCGCCGACGGACTTCATCGAAGTGCCAAGCTCCGAAGGCGCCTCCGGGAACTTCTCGAACGCCCAACGCGGAATCTTTACTACCGTGTAGTCGAGACTCGGCTCGAAGGCTGCAAAGGTCTTCCCGGTGATCTCGTTCGGGATCTCGTCGAGCCGGTATCCGACCGCCAACAGGGCCGCAATCTTGGCAATCGGGAATCCGGTGGCTTTCGATGCCAGTGCCGAACTGCGCGACACTCTGGGGTTCATCTCGATCACGAACCTCCGACCGCTGGCCGGATCGACCGCGAACTGGATGTTGGATCCGCCCGTGGCAACTCCCACCCTGCGGATAACCTGAAAAGCGTCGTTGCGCATCTCCTGGTATTCACGATCGGAAAGCGTCTGCTGCGGCGCTACCGTGATCGAGTCGCCGGTGTGGACACCCATGGCGTCGATGTTCTCGACCGAGCAAACGACAATCGCATTGTCCGAGGTATCGCGCATGACCTCGAGCTCGAACTCCTTCCAGCCGAGGACCGACTGCTCCAACAGAACGCGGCGCGACGGGCTGGCGTCGAGCGCAAATTCGATCATGTCGTCGAGCTCGTCGCGGTTGAACACCGTGCCTCCACCCTCTCCGCCAAGCGTGAAGCTGGGGCGAATCACCATCGGGAAGCCGAGCTCTTCGGCGATCGAGTGAGCCTCGGACAGGCTTTCGGCGTAGCCGCTTCGCGGGACCTCGAGACCGATCTCCTCCATGGCCTGCTTGAACAGCAAGCGGTCCTCGCCCAGCTGGAGGGCCTCGATGCCGGCACCCAGCAGCTCGACGTCGAATTTCTCAAAGACGCCCCGCCGAGCGAGCTCGACGGCCAGGTTGATTCCGGTCTGCCCGCCCACCGTGGGCAATACCGCGTCCGGCAGCTCGACGGCGACGATCTTCTCGACCACCTCGGACACCAGTGGCTCGATGTAGGTCGCGTCCGCAAACTCGGGGTCGGTCATGATGGTCGCCGGATTGGAGTTGACGAGCACGACCCGGTAGCCCTCGGCGCGCAGCACACGGCAGGCCTGGGTACCGGAATAGTCGAACTCGCAGCCCTGCCCGATGACGATGGGCCCGGAGCCAAGGACGAGAATCGAATGAATATCGGAACGCCGGGGCATGCCCAATCGAGACTGTAGCAGGGACTCGAACCCCGGCTAGGCCTCCACTCCCTCTGAATCGTCCGGCCGCGGAAGGGGCTCGTAGCCGGGACAGTCAATGACCGGCAGGCGCGGATACTTGGCGAATTCGCCGCTCATCGATTCACTCCTAAACCAAACCACGGGCAGCCTCGTATGTAAGGGTGACGGCCGCCGATCCGGCGGTCCCCCTCCGGAGCCGAGCCAGCTGGTATTCGCCAGCGGGTCAGGCACCAAGACGCGACTCTCAGCAGTCGCGCCCCCTCACCACAACCTCCCAGCCGCCATCGGCGGCATCTCCAACCAACTGCCGGGGGGCCGTTCAAACGGCCCCCTCCCTCATCTTCGCTCTCGGTCGGCAACCGCCTGGCATCTGGCCTTCGGCGGCCATTCCGGCTACTCATATCGGAGCGCGACCGCGGGACGTACCTGCCCGCCTCTTCGCGCCGGGAGCCAACAGGCCAGACCGGTCACCAGCAGGGTGAACAGGACCACCGCCAAGACGTCCTCGGCGCGGACTCGAAAAGGAACCGCGCTAATGAAGTAGATAGCGGCCAGTTCCTCTTCGAAGCGGATCAACTCGAAGCGCGTCAGCACCCAGGACACCAAGGAGCCGAGCACCACGCCAGCGCCAAGGCCTGCCACCGTGAGGCCACCTCCGTACAACAAGAACAGATTGCGCAATGATCTCGGCCCGAGCCCGAGCGCTGCCAGTACACCGATGTCGCGCATCCTCTCGCGCACCAGGACGACGAGGTTGGAGGCGACGTTGAACGTCGAAACCAGCACGATCAGTCCCAGCACCATGAAGAGCGCGATCTGCTGAATGCGCAGGGCAGTGAACAACTCGCGATTGAGCTCGCGCCAGTCGACCACAAGATGGTCCGGCCCCAGAACCTCGTCCGCGTTCGCGGCGACCTCCGGAGTTCGCCCCAAGTCGCTGACGATCACTTCGTAGACGCTCTCACCAACTCCGGCTCCTGCCAGCTCTTCCAGCCGCTTGCGATCGATGACCATGAGCTTACGATCGAACTCCGAGAATCCAGAGCGAAACGTCCCCACCGACCGGACACTCTCGTAAGCGAAACGGGGGCGTCCTCCGCCGACCCCGAGAACCATGAGCCGCAGCACTTCACCCGCCTCGGGCTCGAGCTTCTCGGCAAGATCGGCCCCCAGCATCACCTCGGTGACGGCATCGGCGGTAGAGCGATCAACCGTCGCGGAGTCGAGCTCGACTCGACCCAGCCCCGCCAAAGGGCCACCCCAATCGACGCCCCGCAAACTCACGTCGATCGCCTCCGATCTCCTGTTGCTCACCAGCGCCCCTTGCCCGTAAGTCACCCGGCGGACTTCGTCCACCAACGGCAGAGCAC
This sequence comes from bacterium, assembly GCA_024224155.1. Classification (NCBI taxonomy): domain Bacteria; species bacterium. The sequence continues at coordinate 88,297 of JAAENP010000200.1, read as the reverse complement.
TAAGACGTGCCACAACCTCGTCGGCTTCGCCGAGCTCGGTTTCGCTCAGTGGATAGACCAGAACGGCGGCGCTGCCTTGGGTCAGTTTCTGCTGGAGGTCTTCTCGATACCCGGTCATCAGAGCCATCCCGACGATCATCGCGGCGACTCCGATCATCGTGCCGAGCAGAGCCGAACGAGCGGTGCCGTCCATCAAACGGCTGCCTCGACCTCGGAGGAACCGAATCGCGACCCCAGCGAGCAGCGCAGCCCGCCGCATGCTCATGCCGAACCGACCGGCGTCGAGTCGCCGGCGCCGCCGGTTCTGCTGATGCCGCGGAGGAAGCGATCGAACAGGTCGGCGGCGTCGTGGGGCCCAGGAGCGGCTTCCGGATGGTATTGCGCCGACAGTACCGCACGGTCCTCGACCGCAAAGGCCTCGACGGTGCCGTCGTTCAAATTCACCTGGTTGACCCGGCAGTTGGCGGGCAGCGACTCCGGGTCCACGGCAAATCCGTGGTTCTGACTGGTGATCAAGACCCGCCCCGTGTCCAGGTCCTTGACCGACTGGTTCGCACCGTGGTGCCCGAACTTGAGCTTGAAGGTCCTGCCACCCACCGCGAGACCCAGAAGCTGGTGTCCCAGGCAGATCCCGAACACCGGCAAGCCGGTATCCATCAGCTTCCGAATCTCGGCCACGATCTCGGCCAGTGGCTCGGGGTCGCCGGGACCGTTCGAGAGCACGACTCCGTCGACTCCTGCGGCCACGACTTCTTCCGCTGTGGTCGAAGCCGGAAACACGGTCAACAGCGCTCCCCGGTCGGCCAGCGCACGCAGGATGTTGGCTTTGACGCCGAAATCAAACACTCCGAGATGCCAGCGCCTGCCGATTCCGGCCGACGGCTCGACCCTGTGCACCTCGCTGCAGGTCACTTCGTGAACCAGTGCCCTTCCAGCCATGGTCGGAAACGAGCGCAGCTCGTCGGTCAATGCCGCCACGTCCGACCGTTCGGTCGTGATGACCCCGCGCAAAGCGCCGTGCCGGCGGATTCGACGAACCACGGCGCGGGTATCCAAGCGATCGACCGCCGGGATCCGGTTCCGCCTGAGGTAGGGGATGAGCCCTTCCTCGCTGCCGTGACTGGATGCCGTCTCGGTGAATCGTCGGGCCACGAAGCCTTCCACCCATGGCCGGCTCGACTCGGCTACCGCTTCGGCCATTCCGTAGTTGCCGACATGCGGCAGGGTCATGACTACGATCTGCGCGCGGTACGACGGATCGGTGAGGATCTCCTGGTAACCGGTCATCGAGGTGTTGAAAACCACCTCGCCGAAACGCGTCCCCGGCGAGACCGCCCGACCCTCGAACAGCGAGCCGTCCTCCAGAAGCAGTAGGGCGTCGGCGAGATGCTTGTCCAAGAACAGCCTCAGGGGGTGGCGTGCGCAGGGAGCTTGCGATTCAGAACCGGCGCCAAGCCCCGAATCTCGGTCATCAACTCTTCGAAATCTCCCGGCAGAAGCGCCTGCCCGCCATCGGACAGAGCCTGCTCGGGGTGATCATGAACCTCCACCAAGAGTCCGTCGGCGCCGCTCGCCAGAGCGGCCAATGACAGGGGCAGTACCTTGTCGCGATATCCGGCGGCATGGCTGGGATCGGCGATGATCGGCAGGTGACTGATGCGCTTGACGGCTGGGAAAGCCGCAACGTCGAGGGTATTGCGAGTGTGATCTGCGAAGGTACGGATGCCGCGCTCGCAGAGTATGACCTCCACGTTGCCTTGGTCCATGACGTACTCGGCGGCAAGCAGGAGCTCGGTCACGGTTGCGCTCATGCCGCGCTTCAGGAGAACCGGACGACCGCATCGACCCGCCCTTTTCAGAAGAGTGAAGTTCTGCATGTTGCGAGCACCGATCTGAACAATGTCCGTGTATTCGGCCACTTCGTCCAGAACATCAATGTCGAGCGCCTCGGTGATCACCGGTAGGCCGGTTTCCTCACGCACGCGGGCCAGAATCTGGAGCCCTTCCCGACCCAGACCCTGAAAGCTGTAGGGGCTGGAGCGCGGCTTGAAGGCTCCGCCGCGAAGCATGTGAGCACCGTTGGCCTTGATGGCTCGCGCAATGCCGAGAGTCTGCTCGTAGCTCTCGACCGAACATGGCCCGGCCATCACCACCAGCTCGGGACCTCCGATCTTGACGCCCGCCACCTCGAAAACCGAGTCCTCCTGGCGAAACTCGCGCGATACCAGTTTGTACGGATGGCTGACCTGGATGACCTCGAGGACGCCCGGCATGTGCTGAAACAGCGCCGGCTCCACGATCCCGATATTCCCGGTAATGCCGATCGCCGTGCGCTGGGCGCCGGCTATCGGATGGGCCTTGAGGCCGCGCTGCTCGACCACGTCAACCACGGCCTGGACCTGATCGGATTTGGCATCCATCTGCATGACTATGAGCATTCGAACTTGCCTTTCATCTCGGCCCTCAATCTCGGGCGGAGCTCGAGCCGGGGTATGATAGCAGCCGGATCGTAGTCCTCATGAGCGAGAAACAACCATGAAAAACGTCAATCGCATCCTGATCGCCGTGGCGCTACTTGCCGCCCTGAGCGCTCCGCTGGCCGCCTACACCGTGATCTTGAAGGACGGCTCGCAACTGATCGCCCAGCAAGCCCCCACTTTTGAGGGAGACCAGGCAATCATCGTGCTGCAGAGCGGCACTCGAACCTCCATTGCCGCAAACGAGATAGACCTCGAGCGGACGCGCAATGCCAACGTCCAGGAGCTCGGCTCGGCAATGGTCCTCGAGGATGGTCAGTTCACCGCCAAGGCCGTGGAGCCGGAGCCACCCCAGGAAGAGCGCCTTTCGGACCTCATCGCCAGGCGCCGACGCGAAACCGGCCCGTCGGATCGGCCACCGGCATCTCGAGATACTACCGAGCGGAATAGAACGTCCGCGCAGAGCGATCTCTCTACCCAACAGCGCACACCCTACCGGGACCTGGCGGTCCTGGAAGCGATTCAGGGTGCCTTCAAAAGCCAGGGCGTCGACGGAGCGAAGGTCTACCAGGGCACTACAAGTGACCGCCTGCTGATCGAGGTCGAAACCAACTCCGAGGCCGCGGTCTTCCGCAGCATCAAGGTCGCCGCCGGTGCTCTGTCCCACGTGCGCGCGAACATCTCCTCGACGATCGAGGCCTTCGAGCTGGTGCTTGCCACATCGAACCGCTCGAGAGCTGGACAGTTCCTGATGACCACAGAGGACGCAATCGCCATCGTCGACGGCGAAATCGAGATTTCGAGCTACTTCGTCGACCAGGTCCGGTTCTAGTCGGCCTCAAAGCGAAGCGCGATCAAGACGGGATCTCGGAATCCCGCTCGAAGCCCAGGAACTCCTCTACCGTCAGGCCAACGCTTCGCTCGAAGCGCTGGCTGTAACTTTCGACCTCACCGACCTGCTCGTCGAGGAAAATGCGCTCGACGCGGAACATCGGAACGAAGGTCGTCGACAAGCCCAGAGCGGGTTCCTCCCGGCGGCGCGCCTGCAGCATCCAGTCGTCAAAGCTCGAGATATTGATCCCTCGTAACACGACACCGCTGGCATCCAGGCCCTCGAGTAGCCCCCACAGCTTCTCGGTGGGATTGACCAGATGCGCGATCACAATGGAGCCGGGCGTGAGCATCACCCGTCCCGCTCTCTCTCGGAAGCGCCTCCGGAGTCTCGCTGGGAGAGCTCGATCAGTACTCCGCTTGCGCTTCGGGGATGAACAAACTGCACCCAACAGCCCTCGGCTCCACACGTGGGTTCCTCTCTAATAAGATGCGCCCCGGCACCGCGCAACTGCTCGTCATCCGCGCGGATGTCGTTGGTCGCCAGACAGACATGGTGTATTCCTTCGCCTCTCTTCTGGAGGAACTTGGCCACCGGTGAGTCGTCGCGGATCGCCTCGAGCAGCTCGATCCGAGTGCCCCCGACCGGAATCATCGCCACGCGCACGCCGTCCTGGGGGACCTCCTCCACCGCCGCGACCTCGAGACCCAGGGCCTGGTAGAACCGCTTCGCCTCGTCGATCGACTCGACCGCAATTCCGACATGGTCGATTCCACTAATCAATGGCTTCCTCCTCTAGGCGACTCGCGGAAATGACCTCGGCGAACACATGGTCCGCGAGGAGATAGGGATCGTCGCGCTCGCTCAAACCGCGCTCCACCTCGGCATCCAGCCCCACGACTTCGTCGGCGAGCAGAAGGACTTTTTCCTTGAGGAGATTCTCGAGGCGCAGTCGCAGCTGCGTCTTGCGCCGTTCTCGAATCTCGCCGGTCTCGACCAACCACGCGCGGTGCTTCCCGACTTCCTCGATCACCCGTTGAATGCCCTCGCCGCGGCTGGCCACGGTCGTGACGATCGGCGGTCTCCATTTCGGCTTCTCGGCCATCGAGATCATCAACTCGAGATCGTGCTTGCTGCGATCGACGCCCTCGCGGTCGGCCTTGTTGATCACGAAGACGTCGGCGATCTCCATCAAGCCGGCCTTGATCGCTTGAATGTCGTCGCCGAGGCCGGGCAGTGTCACGACGACCACAGTATCGACACTGCGGACGATATCGACCTCGTCCTGGCCGACACCGACGGTCTCGACCAGAATCCAATCGAACCCGGCGGCATCCAGAATATCGATCGCGTCGTGCGAAGCGGGCGCCAGACCTCCCATCGTGCCACGGGTCGCCATCGAGCGGATAAACACCCCCTCGTCGGTGTAGTGCGACTGCATGCGGATCCGGTCGCCCAGGATCGCGCCGCCCGAGAACGGGCTGGTCGGATCGATCGCAAGAACGCCGACCGTGTCGCCCGCCTTACGCAGCTCGCCGGCCAGGCGATCGACCAGCGTGCTCTTGCCGGCGCCCGGGGGGCCGGTTATTCCGACCACACGCGCGTTGCCCACGGAGTCGTAGAGCGCGGCGATCAGGTCACGCCGCTCGCTCCGGCGACTCTCGACCAGCGTGATCGCCTGAGCGAGGCGTCGCGTTCGCCGTTCGCGCACACCCATGACCAATACGGCCACATCCGGGCGGACCCGTCGCAAGTTCATTTGGCGTCGTGAAAAAGCTGGCGTGCGATGACCAGGCGCTGAATCTCGCTGGTGCCCTCGCCGATCGTGCAGATCTTGCAATCGCGATAGTACTTCTCGGCCCGGTAGTCCTTGATGTAGCCGTAACCGCCGTGGATCTGCACACCTCGCTCGGCGCAAAAGACCGCGACTTCACCAGAAAGGAGTTTGGCCTCGGAAGCGATACGAGTCACGCGCTCGCCCCGGTCCATCGCCGCCGCCGCAGCAAGCGTCAGGGCCTCGGCGGCCGCACACTTGGTCGCCATTTCCGCCAGGTGAAACTGAATGGCCTGGAACTTGGCGATGGGCCTGCCGAACTGTTTTCGCTCTTTCGAGTACGCAACCGCGGTGTCGAGGGCGCCGAACGCGGTGCCGACGCCGAGAGCGGCGATCGAAATTCGGCCGCCGTCGAGGATCTTGAGCGCCTGGATGAAACCGTCGCCTTGGGCGCCGAGCAGGCTGCCCTCCGGTACCAGGCAATCCTCCATGATCACTTCGGCGGTGTCGGAGGCTCGGCTTCCGAGCTTGTTCTCTTTCTTGCCCGACCGGAAGCCTGCCATGCCGCGCTCGAGAACGAAGGCCGAGATGTTGTGGTGCTGTGGAGCCTCAGGATCGGTGACCGCCAGCACGACGCAGATGTCGCCGACTGAAGCGTGAGTAATAAAAGTCTTCGAACCGTTGAGCAGCCAGCCACCGTCGACACGCTCCGCCCTGGTTCTGGTGCCGGCCGCATCCGACCCGGCATCGGGCTCGGTTAGGCTCCAGGCTCCCACCTTCCTGCCCGAGGCCAGCTCCGGCAACCAACGCCGGCGCTGTTCTTCCGAGCCGAACTTGAGGATGTGGTTGGTGCACAGCGAGTTGTGGGCAGCGACGCTCAGACCGATGGACGGATCGACTTTGCTGATCTCGTTGATGATCAGGAAGTACTCGACGTAGCCGAGCCCGGAGCCGCCGTACTCTTCCGGCACCAGAACACCCAAAAAGCCCAGCTCGCCTGCCTTCCTGAACACCTCGACGGGAAAGCGCTGTGCCTCGTCGATCTCCTCGACGATCGGGTCGATCTCGTTCTTGGCAAACTCGCGCGCCAGCTCCCGCACCGCTCTCTGTTCGGCCGTGAGCCCGAAATCCAGCGTCTCCAACTCCGTCTGCCGAGGCGATTCTGCTACCGTCATTTGTTCGAGATCTCCTTGCGAGAATCAACGCTATCATGAGCTCGCTCACGACCTCCGCGCTGAAAAGGCCGTTACGCCCGGTGCTTCTGGCTACCTTTCTGGCCGCTTTGACCGCGTGTTCCGAGCGCGCCGAGGTGACCCAACCGCTGCTGGCCATCTCGGGCCCCAACGACTTCACCAGCTTCGAGGTGCGAGCATCGAACGGCGCAGCCATCTGGCGCCTCGAGGCCGACACACCGACCGGTGTCGGCTTTCTGGTCTATCCGATCGTGCCGGACGGCTTCCGTCAGGTCTTTCCACGGAACGAACCACCGAGACCTCTGGAACTCGGCGAGGATCTGGTTATCGAGTCGCGCATCCCGAATCGGGTCTTCATCCATCGAGCGTTCGCCAGAACCGAGACCACGATCACGATTCTGGAGTCCGAGATGCGTCGAACGGATCTCGGCGATCCGAGAGATCCGCTCCCTCGCTAGCTAGCCGGTCCGGACCTCGTCGACGATGCCGACGATCACCGCCCGCACCGGCGCATCCGGCCATTCGAGGACCTGTCGAGCCGAATTGCCTTCATCCAGAATCAGCACATCTTCGCCCGCTCCCGCCCCGACCTGGTCGACCGCGATCGTATAGTCGCCGGTCGCGACCCCGGAGGCGTCGATGAGATCGCAGAGCAGGAGCTTGCGATCCTCATACGCCGGAGAGCAGATCGTCGATACCACCGTTCCGGAGACGCGCCCGAGTTTCATGGCGCGTTCAGCTCGACGGCGTCGACGATACCGACGATGGCGTCGTCGACCGGCACGAAGGTGTTGGGGAGAGCCAGCGAAGCCTCGCGGCTCGACACGTAGTAGACGAGGTCTCCCGGCCCCGCCATGGCGACACCGTCGGCCGCAACAATCGCGTTCCCCAGAGCCTCGCGGTTCTTGGCCAACGGCTGCACTACCAGGAATCTCACGCCATCAAGGCCTGCAACTCGAGTGGTGGCGACTACGGTTCCAACGACTCGCCCGAGTTTCATGATCTAGCCTGACCTTCCACTTTCAACTCCGCGATCCGGTCTGGGAGACGATCCTAACCGCGAATCGCGAATCCGCGTCCAGATTTGCGCGCATCTCGTCATGCAAGCGCGGTATGACGACGCTGGCCACCAGTAGCGCCGGATCACGCAGGCTCGATACGCCGGTCTCCACCGCGACCTCGACGTCTGAAACCTCGCCACCGAAGAGGGCGTAGGCCTTGCCTCCCAGACCGTCGGCGAGCAGGATCTCGAGCAGATCCACGGAGGCTCCCTTGACCGCCGCGTCCGCGGCCTTGATGGTCGAGGCCGCGGTGCGGGTCTCGATCACACCGAGTGCCTCACCGGGTCCCGGTCTGCGGGTACCGGTGAGCGAGCCGACGACCTGGGCGTCGACGTCGGGGAGAAACACCTCGTCGATCTCCAGGCCCGGCGCGATCGACCGACCCGCGATCCATGCCTCCTCGACGTCGGCAACTTGCCCTCCGGCCATCACCAGATACTTGCCCGGGTGCACGGTACCGGCATGCAACGTCAACAGCGGTGCGCGCTTGACCATGGCATCGCCGACCTCGATGCCCACCGCGATCGAGTCGAATTCGAGTAAGAGCAGTGCCGGACGCATAAATCTGGAACCTACAGAAGGCCGGGGCGCTAGACGATCCGCAGCGAGCCCGCCACCGTCAGCCGCCGAATCCGGGCAAAGGTCCGCGGCCGGGTCAGTCCCTCGCCCGTGGGTGTCGCGATCGAGAATGAAGTGAAGTCTTCGCCGCCCTCACCGAGCCCGGCGATGTTGGCCGCGTTGGCGACGAAGATGGAAGTTTTCATGGCTCGCGCCATGCGCGTTATGTTCTCGACATTGTTCGAGTAGATCGAAGCCGTGTGGCGGTAGCCGTGCTCGGCGCGCACCGAGAGGTCGATCCCCTCGTTCACGCTACCTACTCTCACAACCGGCATGACCGGCATCATCTGCTCGGTCCAAACCAGGCTGTGCTCCTTGGGCACCTCGACGACGACGAGCCGAACGCTGTTTCCGGCCTCCACTCCGATCTCGCGCAGAATCCGGCCGGCGTTCTGTCCGATCCACTTGGGGTTGATCTTGCCCGGCCTCTCGGGCGCGCCGAGCTCGCGAAAGATCACCCGCTCGAGCTGCTGCAATTGATACTCCTTGAGCACGACGGCGCGGTCGCGCCCGAAGGCGCGCAGCAACTCATCCGCCTTGGAGCGCACGACGAAAGTCTCTTTCTCGTCCGTGCACACCATGTTGTTGTCGAACGAGGCGCCGCGGATGATCTCTCTTGCCGCGCGCTCGATATCGGCCGACTCGTCGACCAGCACCGGTGGATTGCCCGGACCGGCGGTGATCGCCTTCTTGTCGGTGTTGAGCGCTTCCTTGACCACGCCCGGGCCGCCGGTGACCAACAGCACCCGCACCCCAGGGTGATTCATGAGCTGCTGGGCCGACTCGATCGTGGGCTCGGGCACGGCGCAAACCAGATTGGCCGGGCCGCCGGCCTCGAGAACGGCGCGATTGATCCGGCGAACGTTCTCTGCCGAGACCCTCTTGGCGCTGGGATGGGCGTTGAAGACCAGAGAGTTGCCGGCCGAAAGCGTGGCGATGGTGTTGTTGATGATCGTGGCCGTCGGATTCGTGGTCGGAGTGATCGCCGCGATCACTCCCCAGGGCGCGAACTCGGTCACCGTCATCCCACGATCGCCGGTCACCGCTTTGGGCGTCAGGTCTTCCGGACCCGGCGTCTTGCGAGCCACCAGCAGGTTCTTCTTCTCCTTGTCTTCGGGCCGCCCGAGACCGGTCTCCTCATGGGCCATCCGCGCGAGCTCGGCGGCGTCGCGCTCCATCGCCTGGCGAATCGACTGGATCAGGCGAAACCGACCGTCGAGGCCGATCGCGTCGTACTCCTGGTAGGCGATCTCGGCCGCAGCAACCGCGGCATCGACCGTATCGAGAATCCCGAGGGCCTCGCTGTCTGCGATCGGAGCGGGCCGCGCCTTGCTTCCAGGAAAGGCAGGGGCCGGCGGCGCGGGCTCGGACAGAGAGCCATCGCTTCCAAAGCGAGCGCGCACGCGCTGCAGGATGGCGTCGATCTCGCTCGGATCGACCGAGCTCATGCCTTACCCTTGCTGTAGATCTCGCGGCCGCCGACTTCGAGGCTGTCGACGATCGCCATGATGACAGCGTCGCAGGGCCTGTCCTTGGTGGCAACCGTCTGGCGAGCGGCGCTTCCGGTTGCGTAGAGCACAACCTCCCCGACTCCCGCGCCGACCGCGTCGACGGCCACCACGGAGGTGCCCAGCTCCGTGCCCTTCTCGTCCATGGGTTTGACAACCAAGAACTTGAAGCCTTCCATCGACGACTCCTTCTGAGTCGCCACGACAGTCCCTTGAACCTTGCCCAGCAGCATCTACGCGGCCCGCCCGGCTCTACCGCTTCTTAGCGGCAGGCTTGCGACCAAGAGGCAAGGTGTCGTCGATGTTCGCGTGCGGACGCGCGATCACGTGGGTAGAAACGACCTCTCCGACCTTCTCCGCACCCCGAACGCCGGCTTCCACCGCCGCCTTGACCGCGGCGACGTCGCCACGAACCACGGCGGTCACGTAGCCGCCACCGGTCTTCTCATAACTCACGAGTTCGACTTTTGCGGCCTTCACCATGGCGTCGGATGCCTCCACCATAGCCGCAAAACCACGCGTCTCGATCATGCCCAGCGCTTCTGCCATGAAACTTTCCTTTCTTCTTGATCGTGTTTTTTCGGAGTGCGGCCCAAAGCCGCCGCTCGGTTATTTCGGTGTTCGTCCCTGGACTCCCTCGAGCGCCGCGACGGCGGCCTGCCAGCCGACATCGATGTCGCGCTCTTCCCCGCCCAGATAGACCCTACCCATCGATCCGAACGAGCGAACCTCGAGAATGTTGATCTCGGCGGCTTTCTCGGCCTCGTTCGCCGCCAGCGCCGCGTAGGCAGCCGGTTCGACCTCGAGTACGTAGAGCGTCTGGCCGGGAATCAACATGTGCCCGTGGCGCATGCGGTTGATCAGCTGCGCCTGGTGATCGTCGATCCGCCGGATGACCTGGCTCGAGTGGATCTTCGGCTTGATTCGATCCTCCGGCTGAAGGCCGATCTCCGCCAGAATCGCCGCGCCCGCGGATCGAGTCTCGGCCTGCGATTTCGAGTGAATCTCGAGCAAGCCGTAGTAGCGCTCGACAACCTGCATGCCCGGGCGAACCTTGTTCGACTTGAGCGCGATATCGGTCAGCCGATTGATCTCGATACCCGGCGAAATCTCGACGTAGAGCGACGCGTCACCCGCCAGCGGCAGAAAGCCCTGTGCGACGGTGCCCAGAAACGCAGCGTACTGTGGCTGCATGCTGTCCAGGAAAACATAGGATCTCAGATCAATACTTCCCACTGTCTCCTCCTTCGCGGCCGCCGACGATCGCGATTCCGGCCGATGCCCCGATGCGAGTTGCACCGGCGGCAATCATCTCGCGGGCGTCCTTGGCGGTCTTGACCCCACCCGATGCCTTGACGCCCATCTTGGGACCAACCGCCTCTCGCATGAGCGCCACGTCGAATACCGTAGCACCGCCGTGACCGAATCCGGTCGATGTCTTGACGTAGTCCGCCTTGGCGGCCTTCGCCAGCTTGCTCGCCGCGATCTTCTCCTCATCGGTCAAGAGTCCGGTCTCGAGGATCACCTTGCAGATGGCGCCGACCTCGCGACAGGAGTCGACAACCTTGGCGATGTCCTTCTCTACGAGCTCGTAGTCACCGGCCTTGAGCGCGCCGATGTTGAGCACCATGTCGATCTCGCGAGCGCCATCTCTCAGCGCTCTGCGGGCCTCGAGCGCCTTGATCTCCGCGGCGTTGGCGCCGAGCGGAAACCCGACCACCGAAGCCACGCGCACCTTGGTACCGCGCAGGTTTGAGGCCGACCTCTTCACCCAGACCGGGTTCACGCAAACCGCCGCAAACTCGAAATCGCGAGCTTCCTGGCAGAGACGATCGATCTCCTCAGGCGTCACTTCGGGCCCGAGCTTGGTGTGATCAATGAACCGAGCCAGGTCGCTCGGCACGTCGGCACCGTTGCCGTTATACGCGACACGCGCCGCACCTTCGTCGACCATCGCTCGCACCTTGTCGGAGCAGTTGGCCGCACAGCTGCCGCAACAATCCGTGCACTCACCATCGGATTGGGCATTGAGCTCTCCGACCACTCGCTGGGTGATCGCTTCGATCAAATCTTCTCGAGTTCCCACAGTAAACCTCAGGACTTTGTGTATGTTCTTCCAATCTCGTCGATCATGGTCGCCCTGCGCGCGTGGCGGCCGCCTCCCCAGGGCGTCGCGATCCACACGTCCACAATCTGACGTGCCAGATCCTCTCCCACCAAACCGGCACCCAGGGTCAGCACATTCGCGTGGTTGTGCTCCCTGCTGTTTCGCGCCGAGGAGATGTCGTAGCAAAGAGCGGCCCGAATGCCGGGCACTTTGTTAGCTGCCATGCTCGACCCTATCCCAGCACCATCGACGATGATTCCAAGGCTGCATTCTCCCACGGAAACGCGACGTGCCACGGCATGGGCGAAATCCGGATAGTCCACGGATTCCGGCCCGGTCGTGCCGCAATCGACCACTTGGAAACCCTGGTCGCCGAGATGGGAGATCAACTTCTGCTTGAGCCCGTATCCACCATGATCGGCGCCGATGGCGATGGATTTGGGCGGCGCCGAACGCGCGGTCTGGTCCGTATCTGCTGCAACGGCCTCCCCGACCGCCCGGCGCACCAGCTCGCGAATCTCGATCTCACCAGCCATAACCAACCCTCTTTACCACAGCAATCGGCAGTTCAGCGCCCCAGAGCTAGGTCGGCCTGAATCGGCTCACCCAGTTTCACGATCTCAATGCCACGATAGTAGTGGTTGAGGATCTCTCGATAGTCGTGTCCCCGCATCGCCATGCCGTAGGAGCCCACCTGGCAGAGGCCGACGCCGTGACCCCAGCCCCGGCCCGAGAACAGCCAGCCACCCTCACGCCCCGGCGGATCCAGACGCCGGGCCGTGAACAGCGTGTCCGGTAGGTCGAAGGTCCATCGAATAGGCAGCCCTCGCACCGTTACCGTTTGATCGCCGGATCCCCTGATCTCGACCTGGCTCACCCGACCCGATACGCCGCGCCCCTGCACTTCGAAACCGCGAAACTCGATACCCGGATAGCGCTCGGCCACCAGCCGCACAAGCTCCGAGTCCGCTCGGAAACGCGTCCAGGTGCTCATGTTGCTGGTCCGGTCGAACGCAACACCATCGGGATCGACCCGGTGGCGCAGGGCAAGCACGCGGCCGTCATGGAGATAGACCGTCACACGGTCTCCCGGCAGAAGCGCCAGCGGCGCGGCTTCTTCGCGTCGCCCCTGCTGCCGGAAGGTCTCGGGATCTTCCACAAACTCGAGCCTATGGACTTCCGGTCCCTGACGCACGATCAGCTGGCTCTCGCGCCGGTCCAGATAGCGCACCTCGCGCACCTCCAGAAGACGCAGAAAGACCGCGAGATGATAGAGAGTATGTTCGGTCACCTCCGGCGACAGCGGCTCGTCGAGCGGAGCCGAGAGCAGGCCGACCTGGGCGAGGTAGGCCGCCAGCTGGAGGTCTTCCGGCTGCCAATCCGAAGGTGGCTGCTCGAGCAGATAGGGCACGTCCTCGGGCGCGACGAACAACCGGGCATCGAGAGCCAGACCCAACTGGGACGCCAAGAAACGCTGGACTTCCCGTCGGTCCAGAGACGCGAGGGTGTCATCGGGCGTCGACAGGCCGGCCAGCCGCGCCAGGGCGTGCACGCGCGACGCGAAATCCACCGCGGCCACCGGCGAAGAACCCGGTGGCGCCAGCCGTCGCGCGAGCGTCGCGGACAATGACAGGCTTCTATCCCCGGCGCTTCCGAGGCGATCGACGCCGGCCTCGAGACAAGGTACGCCGCGCAGATAATTGTCCGACTTGAGCGGAAACACGACCTCGACGTTCTCCGTGTGGCCTCCACACGTCGAGCTATAGAGGGCGTCGGCGTAGTGGTCGCCGTGGAGAAGGACTTCCGCGCTGGTCTCGATCACCGCCCGATCGGAGAGCGGATCCTCGGAGGTCATGCCTCCGTAGACCTGGCATCTCGGTGTCGCACAAATGTCGTAGCCTTCCTCCGCAAACTCGCCCATGTTCCTCAGGGTGTAGGTGCGGGCGGCCACGGCCTGCGCCTTCAAGGCGTCGAGGTTGTCGAAGATCTTGGGCCCCATCTCGCGCGGCACTACGCCGCGCAGGTAGTCGTCAAGGCTGACCTCGTTGACCAGATTGAGTGTTCCACGATCGTTGACGTACACCAGTAGATCGCCGCGATAGGTGCGCTCCGCCATTGCGATTCCGCGGCCCGACATCGACCGCACGCGCAGCCACCGGGCCGGAACGACCCAGGCACGATCTCCCCGTTGCACCTTGAGCCCCGGGTTGACTAGCGCTTCCTGCTCGCTCGCCACCCAGACGTCGTGAAAGTTGTTCTGATTGAACCGCAACCTCGCGGTCTCGGCGGTTTCGCGATCGCCGTACTTTCCCGCGCGTATCCGGTAAAGGCCGGTACCGGCGTCGAATACGACGCTGCTCGGTTCCTTCATCGTGGCCTCGACCGTCCGGGCCAGCTGCAAGGCTTGCTCCTCATCGCGCAAGGCCGCGATCTGCAGCCGAAACAGACCTGCCCCGCGATGCTTGACCGCGGGTCGTACCACAATGGTCTCGGCCGCCACCAGGGTCCGTGCACCAACAATCGCGATGATGTCGGCTCCACAGCACGGAAGCTCGATCGATTCCTGGTCGGTGAGCAGCCCAACGCGCACAACACGCGGAATCGTGGGGAGCGTTCGAGCCGCTGGGGCCGAGCGCGACGGCGTAGTCGCCTCCTCGGACCCGATCGCGGCCGGGAGCGAAGGCTCGACGGGAAGGAGCGCGCGCGCACAGGCAAGCACGACGACACCGGCCAGGAGCTGCAACGATCTCCGTGAGACTCGCATCACGCCGCCACCCCGTGCTCACCCGTGACCAGAGCGACACACGTCGCCGACCAGGCCACCGTCAGCATGCCGCTCACCAGCCACTGCGCCAGAGAGACGAGCGCCTGCGCCGTGAGGTACGCGCCCATCTGGTCTCTCAGGCCGAACTCGAGCACCATCGACACCGGCATGAACACGATCGCCATGACGATCGAAGCCACAAACAGGAGCAAGAACAGCAACGCCACGGCCGGGAGCCGCCGGCCCGCGGTCGCCAGAGCCGTCTTGGCCGCCGCAAGGACGCCTCGCGTGCCCGAGGCAAGCTCGGCCAGCGCCAGCTGCATCCAAACCGACAGGAACACCATGACCAGCGCCAGCAGGAGCAACGCCAGGCATCCAATGCCGATCTGAACCGCTTCGTGCCCCTGACCGAGCAGCACGACGAAACCCGCGAAGACGAGCGCGGTCGCCGTCAACGCCGCCAGCCCAATGATCAGAAACAAGTTCACCAGCCAGAAGATCGGCCAGGTCAACCTCTCCGCCGATTCAAAGAGGGCAGTGTGCGAGAACGCGCGATAGCTCTGCCAGCGGGCACTCCCCGACCGAGTCTGGCGTTCTCCGACCGCGAGGACCCCGAAGATGCCGCCCTGGAAATAGCAGTAGACGACGAAAGCGATCGTCCAGATCAGGGTCGTCGCCAGGAACGCGACAATCAGTGGCACGCCGGCCTCGAGCAGGCGCTCGAGAAGCTCGGTTCCTCCCCCCGAGTCGAAACGTTCCAGCGCGCCCCGCAGGAAGGTAAAGCCCAGCGCGAACACGATCGGCACGAGACCCAGGATCGAAACGACCGTCACTACCAGGGTCTGCAGGAACTGCACGACAACCAGTTGCCAGTTGGCTCGCAGATTCAGCAAGCCATGCTGAATCGAATCGACCGCCGACAGCGACATCTAACGGCTCGGCTCAGAAGGCATGCTGGTGCCTCTTGACTTGATGGCGAAAGTCGACGGCATCGATAGAGATCGGTCTCGCCATTTCATAGAGCCGGCTGACCAGCCGAGTCGGAACCCTCCAGGATAAGGGGTCGTCCGGGGGCGCCGAACGCTCCCGATCGAGCGGCGCGTCCGCACCGGGAGCCTCCAGTCGCAGATTGGTCGTGAAGATCGTGGGCAGACGCCGGCTGTACCGCGTATTGATGACCAGGTAGAGGATCTCGGAAACCCACGCCGACGGCTTCTGAGCGCCCAACTCGTCCAGCACCAAAAGCTCGGCCTCGGTGGCACGTCGCAAGATAGCGTTCTTGGAATCGACGGTACCCGGCTCGAACGTGGCCTGGATCCGATGAATCAGCGAGGTGAAGTCCTCGAAACGGCCGCGCACGCGATAACGGGTGATGAGCTCCTTGAGAACCGAGACCGCGAGATGGGTCTTGCCGACGCCGGGCGGCCCGACGAACAGCAACCCGGCCTCGGCGAATCGACCGTTCTCGGTGACAAAATTGTCGATGTAGCGAGAACAGAGCTCGCGCGCTTCCAGAAGTCGGTTTTGCTCGTCGATCTTGAAGTTGGCCAAGGTACACGCGAGATAGCGATCCGGAATCCCCGCCGATGCCAACAAACGGGGGGCCAAGGCGTCCTTCTGGCACTCGCACGGCGCTGCAGCGCCGGCGCCTCCGTCGTTCCGCACGATCCATCCCCTTCCTCCGCATTCGGTGCAGGTCTCCGTGCGGACCCCTCCAGTCGGCATAGAGGGCATCGTAGCACGCCCGCCGACCCGCTCAGGAGGCTCTGAGGACCCGCACCGACGATCGTTTCTGTCCGGCGTTCAAGTCCTCGAGGGCGGGCCGCCGCCGTACTTCTCGAGCGCGTAGCGGCGCTCTACCCCAAGGCGTTTCGCCGCCATTTCGCGCTTCAGCGTCTCCAACAGCTCGTCCATTTCCGACTTCATCGACTCCAGCTGCTCGCGCATGTTGAGCACCACTTCGACGCCGGCGAGATTGACTCCCAGGTCCCGCGTCAAGGTCAGAATCGTCCGCAGGCGCTCCAGCGTCTCCTCGTCATACAGTCGAGTATTGCCGGCACTACGACGCGGCTGGATGAGCCCTTCCCGCTCGTAGAGGCGCAACGTCTGCGGGTGAATCTCGAAGCGCTCGGCAACCGCGGAGATCATCAGGTAGCGTCTGCGCGTCGACTGCCTAGGCATCGCCGTCCTCCCAATCGACAGCAATCTCTCGCCGAACTACCCCCGATGTCTTCTTTGTGACTCGAACCGAGAGCACTCCCTGTTCGAGCCGCGCTTCGATATCGTCCTCGTCCGCGTCGGCGCCAAGAGCCAGAACCCTGTGGAACGGACCGTAGCGGCCCTCCATGCGCTGAAAGCTCCCCGACGCGACGGGCGCCCGGCGCAAGCCCAGCAGCTCGAGCTTGTCGCCGACGATCCGGAGCTCGATGTCCTCACGAAGAACGCCGGGGAGCTCGGCGGTGACTTCATAGGCGTCGACCGTTTCGAGGACGTCCGCGGTCGGTAGCCAGGCACCCGGGGTGTCGGCACTCGCGGCGTCGATTCGCCCCGGGACGAGCTCTTGGTCGAGCAGCGACCCGAGCTGGCGCCGAAGCAGACGCAACCGATCGAGATGAGGCTTGGAGCTCACGCCTGGTGTCCTTGACCGCCCGTGGTGGAGGTCAGCTGGCCTGGTCGTCGACGTCCACGTACTCGGCGTCCACCACTTCATCCTCCGAATGTCCCGGCGACTGCTCGGTGCCTTTTCCGTCGCCGTCTGCCGAGCCCGGCTGTTCGGCCTCCTTCTGCTTGTACATCGCCTCGGCCACCTTGTGGGAGGCCTGGGTCAGCGCCTGGTTCGCTTGCTCGAGGTCGGCAAGACTGTCCGCCTCGAGCGCCTTCTTCGCGGTCTCGAGTGCCGACTCGAGCTCGCCCTTGTCCTCGGCGCTCAGGCTTTCCTTGTGCTCCTCGTAGATCTTCTCTGTGCTGTAGACGAGCTGGTCGAGCTGGTTGTGTGCCTCGACCTTCTTGCGCCGGTCCTTGTCCTCTTCGGCGTGCACCTCGGCATCGCCGACCATCTGCTCGATTTCTTCTTCCTTGAGGCCACTCGAGCCCGTGATCGTGATCTTCTGCTCTTTACCGGTACCCAGATCCTTGGCGGACACATTGAGAATCCCGTTGGCGTCGATGTCGAACGTCACCTCGACCTGGGGTACACCGCGCGGTGCCGGTGGGATGCCGACCAGGTGAAAGCGCCCGAGAGTTCGGTTGTTCTTCGACATCTCGCGCTCGCCCTGAAGCACGTTGACCTCGACCGAGGTCTGATTCTCGGCCGCGGTCGAAAACACTTCGCTCTTCTTGGTGGGGATCGTCGTGTTGCGATCGATCAGCTTGGTGAAAACGCCGCCCAGGGTCTCGATCCCCAGCGAAAGAGGCGTCACGTCCAGCAGCAGCATGTCCTTGACGTCGCCGCGCAGCACGCCACCTTGAATCGCGGCACCGATCGCGACTACCTCGTCGGGGTTGACGCCCCGATGCGGCTCCTTGCCGAAGACTTCGGCCACTAGCTTTTGGATGGCGGGCATGCGAGTCTGTCCGCCGACGAGCACTACCTCTTCGATGGCGCCGGCGTCGACTCCGGCGTCCTTGAGCGCCTGTTTGCAGGGCGCGATCGAGCGCTTGATGATGTCCTCCACCAGCTGCTCGAACTTGGATCGCTTCAGCTTGAGATTGAGGTGCTTGGGCCCGGAGGCGTCCGCGGTGATGAACGGCAAGTTGATCTCGGTCTCCTGAGCGCTCGAAAGCTCGATCTTCGCTTTCTCTGCGGCCTCCTTCAGGCGCTGAACCGCCATCGGATCCTGGGCCAGGTCGATGCCCTGGTCGCGCTTGAACTCCTCCAATAGCCAATCGATGACTTTCTGGTCGATGTTGTCGCCACCCAGGTGGGTGTCGCCATTGGTCGCCTTCACCTCCACGACGCCGTCGCCCACTTCCAGAATGGAAATATCGAAAGTACCGCCTCCGAAATCGTAGACCGCTATGATCTCGTCCTTCTTCTTGTCGAGGCCGTAGGCGAGCGCCGCGGCGGTCGGCTCGTTGACCAATCGCTCGACCTGAAGACCGGCAATCTTGCCGGCGTCTTTCGTAGCCTGCCGCTGGGCGTCGTTGAAGTAGGCCGGCACCGTGATCACGGCTTTCTCGACTTTTTCGCCCAAGTAGTCTTCGGCCGCCTGGCGGAGCTTCTGCAATGTCATCGCCGAAATCTCCTCGGGCGAGTACCTCTTGTCGTCAATGACGACTCGCAGGCCACCCTCGGCCTGGGTCACCTCGAACGGGACCATCTTCAGCTCCTCGCTGATCTCGTCGAACCGGCGACCCATGAAGCGCTTGATCGAATAGACCGTCTTCTTGGGGTTGGTCACCGCCTGTCGCTTGGCCACCTGGCCGACCAACCGCTCGCCGCTGTCGGTAAAGGCCACGACCGAAGGCGTGGTGCGGTTACCCTCGGAGTTCGGAATCACCTTCGTTTCCGAGCCCTCCATTACGGCCACGACCGAGTTCGTAGTTCCTAGGTCAATCCCGATAATCTTGCTCAACTTTCCTTACCTCCTGGTGAAACGCGCCGCGGCGTGAGTCGCCGCGCCGGTTCACTGTTCAACGTGCAAATCTTAGTCGCGGCCAGTCAGGGCCCGCGCTCTATAAATCTAACAGATCTGCGCTTAGATTCTATTCCCGATCTCAGTCCAGAAGCACGAGAGGAGGCTCGGAGGCGGTTTCCGCCACCAGGAACTGGGGATCGAGCAAGAAATTGTCGGCGATGGCGCCCGACCAGCCACCGTCGACCCCGTCGTCGCTCAAGACCTTCTGAACAACGTAGCTCGCTGGCCCCGCCGAGAAGACGAAGCGCCGGCCTTTCGGGTCGGATACCGCCTCGGGCGAGAGCAGGCGATCGGCGACCAGCAGGGAAAGATCTTCCGGGTAGCGGCCTTCCAGAAGAAAGAACGAGGTTGCCGCGCGCTCGATCTTGTGGACCGAGAGGCGCTCGCGTTCGCCGTCGAACGCCTCGCGCAGCCCGCCCTGCCAAGGAAACGGAAGCAGCAGCCGTCCCGGGAAGGTCACCAGCACCCAGAGCGCGGCTACGAACAGAGCAAGCCCCATGAGCCGAGGCGGCCAGGACGAAACCTCGGTGCTCTTGCGGGCCGGCGCCGCAACCGGGGCCTCGGCGACGGGCTCCGGCGGGAACTCCACCTTAGAGTCGAGTTCGAGTTCCACGGGATTCAAGGGGTCGGCCAGAATCGCGTCGAGGCCGAGATCGGCGACAGGTTCGCGGAGCGACGGATCGCCGGAAGCTTGAATCAAGCCGCACTGCAACCAGTGGGACGCCAGCGCGCGCGCGGTATGGATCGGAATCTCTACCTCTTCGGCGATCCGAGCCACGGTGCGCTGCCCGTCGAGGCCTCGATAGAGCGTTTCCGCCTCCGGCCGCTCTTCCTCGAGGACCTCATTGGGAAGCGCGCCGTCGGACCCTGTTCCGAGCACCGACTCGTAGACCTGCTCCGGCAGGACGACATGACCTCCGAACGGTCCCGCGGTCTCGAGATCGTCGGTCGCGCGAACCAACAGCTCGTCGATCCCAAGCGGGATGATTCCGGTTTCGTAAGCGACGTCGTCGCCCTGGTAGAAGCGGTACTCACCGTGCTTCCAGGTCAGCGCCTGGCGGCTGAGCCGGTAGGTCAGACGCCGCAAAGCGCCGAGAAGCTGCTCCCGAGTCAGATACGAGCGCTCGAGCAACAGCTCGGTCACTCGCCCGCCACCGGCCTGGTATTCGGCGACCAACCCAGCGAAATCCTCGCCGTCGATCAAGCTCTCTCTGATCAACACCTCACCAAGCCCGTCTTCGAGCGACTGGTTGAGTGCGTCCGCGGAAACCACGGTCCCCTCCAGAAGCGAGAACGCGATGATCTCGTCCTCGCCCTGGACCGTGAGAATTCCCGTAGCCCGTTCTCGCTGCAGCTTGCGCAGCGCGTTGACCAAGGCCTTGTTTTCGAGGGTTCCTTCCATTGCTCTCAACCGCTTCTCGAGCGGCCCCTCCGCAGAATCCGCAAACCGCGAACCAGCAAGTAAACCAGCAGGCCGACGAGCGGCAGGAATCCGAGCCCGACCGGCGGCGGAATCAGAGCCCATGGGACCCCATAGGTGACCCGGGCCCAGAAGGGGATTCCCACGAGAAGGAGGGGTACCAGCAACGCAACAAAAGCGCTGCGCCAGCGGTCCTCCTCGGCCTCCGTGAAGCCCGGCAGCAGGACTCGCCGAAGCGTCTCGAAGGGCTCTGCCAGCCAGCCGCGTTCGATTCGCCGCGACCGATTCCCCACCTTGGTCGAGATGAAGTAGAGCAGAATCGCCGGAAACACGAAGATCAGTGCCAGCGGCAAGGACATCGTTCTGCGCCAGAGGGCGAAGAGGTCCGAGTTCGCCTCTCGGTCGCGCCACTGCGCGGCTAACTCTGCGCGGATCTCGGCCTGCCGATTGAAGCCACCGCCGGCCATCACGATTTCGCTACGGTCCGCGGTTCGGATCCAGGCACTCACCCCGACCGCATCGAGGGCACTGGCCCTGCGCAGTGCCTCTTCCGACTCGTCGAACCGGTATTCCTCCGAAAGCGAGCGGCTGAGATTGAAGTACGCCTCGGCGAGTGTCGCATCGAAGCTCGTCGCCTGCTCCAAGAAACGGATCGCCTGCTCGAGATTACCTTCGTAGAAGTAGCAGGTGCCGAGATCGCTGGCGGCAGCGGCATTTCCGGGCTCGGCTGCGAGCACCTCCCGGTAGAGATTCCGCGCCAGCTCCCATTGGTGAATGCTCAGGTGGAGGTCGGCCAGAAAGTGGCGCAGGGCGACACTGTCGGGCAATTGCTCGGACAGTGGGCCGAGATCGTGAAAGAGTGACCCGACAAGACGCCCCTGCGCAGCGCTTTGCATCGCCCGAACCGGAGCGATCGTATCGAGGTTCATCCTGCGGATCTGCTCGCTGACCAGAAGCGGAGCGAGACCGAGCACGATCCAGGCGGCTATCATCGCGAGCTTCTCCCAACGATTGCCGTAGCCCCAAGCGAGCACCGACCAGTACAGCGCTAGCCACAGGAGCCCCGCGGGCAGCAACACCGGCCACAGCAAGAGGGTGATGGTCAGCGCGTAGGAGACTAGCGGTGGCACCGAACGCTCGAAGAAGCGAACCAGGTCGCGAAACAGGAGGACCCCGCGTGTCGTCCACTGGATGGAGACCAGCCCCGCAACGAGCAACGTGACGATCGCCAGGCACCAGAGCAGCACATCTCCGAGCAGGACATACCGGTACAGGGGGTCGAAGAGCGAGAGCCAGTAGCCACGAAAGGTCGACATCAGGGCGCCAAGACGCTCGCCGCGAAGTCCTCGAACCGTCGCACGAGCGAAGGCGGTCTCCGCCCGGTCCGGATCCAGGAGCTCGGCGGCGGCGAGGCTCAGCTCGGCGCCGTCCAAGTCGCCTTCCCGGGCGAAGCGCTCCGCCCGCGCCGCTGCCGCGATGGAAAGCTCGGGTAGACGCGGCAGGCCCAGGTTCTTCGCGCTCGAAACCAAATTGTCGGCCTGGCGCACTGCGCGCGCCGCGTCTCCCGCCTGGACCGAAGTCAGCCATTCTATCCAGGACTCTTGTAGGGAGTTGAGCTTTTGCCGAACATCATCACGCAGCGGAAAGCTCTCCCTCTCCTGAGCGGGCAAGGTCCCGGACGCGGCCGTCAGCAGGACCGTCGAGAGAATCACCGCTCGCAGGGCGCGAGGGAACCCCCGGCTGGGATCGCCGACCACGTTCTATCCCGCCTTCTCCACGTACCGCATCCGCATCTGGTAGAGCAGGCTCTCGAGCAGCTGCGCTTCCTCAGAGCTGATGTTGCCCTTGGTCTTGGTCTGGACGAGCTCGAGGAGGTCGATGTGAAACCTGGCGAGCGGAAGATTCTCCTCCGCCTCGGCGCCCGGCATGCTGGCGTCCCCCAAAAACATCGCAATCGGCTGAGCCAGAAGCCCGACCAGGTCGGTGAAGGTCGGCGACGGCAGCTCCCCACCCGGAGCCGGCCTTCCCTTTGGTGCCGAGCGCTTCGAAGGTTCGGGCGAGGCCGCCTCGGCCGTCAACGGCCGTGTGGTCTCTTGGTCGGGACCGTCGCCGGACACGTCCTCACCGGCTCCTCTATTCCGGCGGTCTTCGCGAAGCTCGCCTTCGGCGGTGAACATGCGTTTGTCGGTTACCTTGATTTTGTCGTCCACGGATCGGGCTCCTCTCCGGGGCAATCGTAGCAAGCGGCTGATTTCATCAACAAGCCGTGCGGAATCTCTCACTTCTCGGCGACGGCCGCGCCCACTCGTCGTAGACTTCCCCGATGGACGACCGGTTGGCAAGGCTCGAGCGTCTCGTCGACACACTTCGCGCTCCCGACGGCTGCCCGTGGGACAGAGAGCAGTCCCTTCCAGACCTGCGCGCCTATCTGCTGGAAGAGGCGCACGAGCTCGCCGCGGCCATCGACGAGGGCGATCCCGACGCGATCCGCGAGGAGATGGGAGACCTCTTGTTCCAGATCGTGTTCATCTCGCGGGTGCTCGAGCAGCCAGCCGACAACCAGGCGATGACCGCTGTTGTCGAGTCCATTCACCAGAAGATGGTCGACCGCCACCCGCACGTTTTCGGAGATGACAGCGCCGAGGACAGTGAAGCCGTTCGCCGAGCCTGGGAAGAGCGCAAGTCGGAACAGAAGAGCGGTTCGGTGCTTTCGGGAGTTCCCTCGACACTCCCCGCTCTGCTCGCAGCGTATCGCATCTCTCAAAAAGCGGCCGGAGTGGGGTTTGACTGGCCCGAGATCTCGGGAGTCCTGGGCAAGGTTGAAGAGGAGCTCGGCGAAGTGGTGTCGGCTCTTGCCGACAACTCCGGTAAAGAGGCCCTCGAGGAAGAAGTCGGTGACCTCCTCTTCGTCACCGCGAACCTGGCGCGCAAACTGGGGTTCGATCCCGAATCTTCACTTCAGCGCGCCAACAGGAAGTTCAGGCGCAGATTCGCAGCCATGGAGGCTCGCCTCGGAGATGACGAGCGACTCTCGGAACAATCGCTCGAAAATCTGGAAAGGCTGTGGCAAGAGGCCAAGCGCGATGGCTAGCGGCCGCTAGGCTGCCTCTTTCTCGGCCTGCTCCTCACCTCTCGCGATATCGATAGCTCGCTCGATTACCAGATCGTCGAATGACCGGTCCGTATCGCTCAGGCGCAGCGAGGATCCCGTGACCCGATAATCTGGAGACAGACCGGCATCTAACACCGTTCCGTCCGGCGCCACGTAGAAGGCGTCCGTGTAGTACAGCTCGGCGCCGTCGGACAGCGTTCTCGAAGTGGTTCGACCGGCGTGGCCGAACGTCCCGCCACCGACCGTAGCGGCCTCGGCGAGTTGCCTGAGGACAACCGCGAAGACCTCACTTGCCCCCTGCGAGCCTCGATCCGTCAAGAGCACCAAACGGCCGCTCCAAATGCTCTCCCTGGCCGAAGCATAGGTCTCGACCACCTCCGAGCGCCCACGAAGCTCTCCGAGCTCGCCATCCACGAACAGGTCTGCGGCCGCCAGCGCCGTACCGAAGTCGCCACCCGCGACGCTGCGCAGGTCGAGGATGACGCGCCCGCTGCTGGCGACAACTTCTGGAGACTCGAGCAGGCTTTCGAGCTGCTCTACCAATCCCGGTTCGAAGTGCGTGATCCGGAGCAATGCCACTCCCTCGCGTATCTCGACGGTAGGTCCCTCGGGCTCGAACTCGCCGAGTTTGAGCTCGAACTCCATGGGCTGGCCCTGCCGCAAGACATCGATCGCCAGCTCCGTGCCAGGTTCTCCGGCGAAGATCACCTGTGCCTCCCAGAGCGGGGTCAGGCGAGTCGAGCGGCCATTCAACTTCGACAAGATGTCGCCGCTCCTCAAACCCGCCTCAGCACCCGGGCTTCCGGGTGCAACGCCCACGACAAAGAGAATGCCCCGCTCGCGGACGAGCTGGAGACCGCTGCGCCGAATCCCGTGCGCCAGTGCTTCCCGGTAGGTCGCTACCGAATCCTCGGGCACGTACGTGGCCATTGGACCCAACGCGTCGGCCGCTCCATCGAAGGCGCCGGCAAACAGGGCGTCCAGTCCCGTTTCCTCGACGTAACGCTTCCGAATATGCTCGAGAACCTCGGTAAGAACGGTGAACTCGCGATAGAACGAGTCTTCTTTGTCCTCGCCGCTGGCGATCGCCCGGGTCAGGCTACCGGTGGCAACGGGAGCCAAGAGCACGACCGTGACCAGCACGAAGAGCGCACGGCTACCCGTGAGCCGGCCGCGACTTTCAGGCACTAGCGCAGCCACTCCATGGGATCTTCAGGTCGGTTCTCGACTCGTATCTCGAAGTACAACGGCGAGCCGGTTCGGCCCAAAACCTGGCTCAAAGCTACCACATCGTCTTTTCTCACGTTGAGCTCCTCGAGACCTGCGTAAAGGGAAAACACACTATCCGGATGGTGTACGACCGCGGTCAACCCGAAGCCCTCAAAGGGAGCGGCAAAAATTACCACACCGGGGAACACAGGGGTCACCAACCCGCCTTCGGAGGGTGTAATCTGGACACCGTTGTGCGGTACTCGCGTGCCATAGCGCGCCTCATATCGAGGACCGAACGGGATCGAGATCTCGCCGATCATTGGCCAATCCAGAGCTCCCCGAAAATCATGAATCGGTCTTGCCGAGGGAGACGGAGCGCTCCGATCAGCGAACACGGCGATCAAGAGCGCGAGCTTGCGCTCCTTGTCGTCCAGCGTATCGGCCTCGCGCTCGACCCGGGCTCGCTCGCGCTCCAGGGCCTCGGCGACCAGGGACTGCCTGCGCCTCGCGGCTTCCAACTCCGCGAGCCGGTCACGCTCCCGAGCAACCGAGCCCACCACTTCGCGCTCGCGCTCCGCCAGACGCTCACGCTCGACTTCCAGCTCGGCCCGCTTTTCGAGATAGAACGGAACCAGTCGGGCGTCGCGCCGCGCCAGAAACCGTAGCGTCCGAACGTAGAGAAAAAAGTCGCTCGGAGCCCGCACCGTAATGAACCCGCGCAGCCAGTCGGCCGGCGCCGCTTTGTACAGATCGAGGATGCGCCTGGCCAGCCGGGCCTTGATCTCGGCGAACTCCCTCCCTAGCGCCTCGAGCCTAGCTTGCGATGACCGGAGGGCGTCTTCGGCCAGGCTTCTCTCAGCGGTGGCCTCAGCCACCATCTGCTGCTGGAGCTGGAGATCCAGCCGCAAGCGCTCGAGCTCCGCTTCGACGCTGGTGCCCACGGCGTCAAGCGCGGCCAACTCGTCGCGAAGCTCTCGGACCCGCTCGCGAATCTCGTCCAACGCGCGCTCTCGCGAAACCCCGCCTTCGGACTGCGCCGCGGCCGTTCCGATCGAGGCCCAGCCAATCGCCAGGGCGGCCAGAGCGGCCGTCAGGAGTGCCGCCTGTCTCCGTCGATCGACCATCTTCGACATGCTACGATCTCGCCGCGCTGCTCAACGCGGATCCGTCCCACGCCGGATCGCGCCACGGCCTGCTGCCAACGTCATCTTGCCGCGAAATCGCTCGCATCCAATCGCGCTCGTAGCCTCGTTGCTCCCGGTCATCACGGGTTGCGGCGGCGGCGAAGTGACGAGTGAGCTCAGCGAGCTCGTCATCGCGCTCGAGAATGCCCCGATCCATCTCGATCCCCGGCTCGGCAGCGACCAGGCCTCCGGACGGGCATACGAGCTCATGCTCAACGGGCTTGTGACCAAGGACGTCAACGGCAACTTCATTCCCGAGTTGGCCGAGTCATGGGAAATTCTCGACCAAGGGACACGATATCGCTTTCACCTCAGGCCGGGCGTGCGCTTTCACGACGGCCGAGAACTTTCCTCGAACGACGTCGCCTGGACCTTCAACTCGATGGTCGAAGGTATCGTCGTGTCGCCCAAGCGTGGCAGCTTCCCGCAGCTGGAGCGGGTCGAGACCATAGACGACTTGACGGTCGATTTCCTGCTCTCGGAACCATGGGGAGCGCTGTTGGGCAACGTCACCTGCTTCGTCGGCATCCTGCCCGCGGGCTCCCTCCCCGAAGACGTGAACCGGAACCCCGTCGGATCCGGACCGTACCGACTGATCGAGCGCTTCCCCGATCGCTTCACGTTCGAGGCCTTCGAGAGCTACTGGGGCTCCCAGCCCAAGATTCGCCGGGTGGTCCTGCGCGAGGTTCCCGACGCGACCGTGCGCGCGTTGGAAATCAAGAAGGGCTCGGTGCATTTGATCATCAACGGGCTTTCGCAGGACGTGGTCGACAGCTTTGTCAACGACCCGGACTACCACGTGCGGATAGATCCCGGCTCGACCTATCAGTATCTGGGGCTCAACCTCGAGGATCCGGTGCTGCGCGATCGGGACGTACGCCAGGCTCTCGCCCGCGCCATCGATCGCGCCAAGATCCTCGAGACTCTATACCGCGGTCTCGGTGTCTTGACCGAAACCGCCATCCGCCCCGGGCACTGGGCCCACAACGAGAACCTGCCCGTGATCCCCTACGACCCGGCAGAGGCCTCCCGGCTCCTGGATCGGGCGGGTTTCCCGGATCCCGATGGCATCGGGCCCAGGAGTCGTTTCGCTCTGACCTACAAGACCTCGACGGAGGAGACCGCCGTTCTGCAAGCTCAGATCATTCAATCGATGCTGGCCCAGGTCGGAATCGAGGTGCGGATCCGGTCGTTCGAATTCGCCACCTTCTACAACGACGTCAAGCAAGGCAATTTTCAGATGTTCAGTCTTGCCTGGACCGGCATTTCCGATCCCGACATTTACAGCCTGATCTTGCACTCGGCGCGGATCCCTCCCGCGGGCGCCAACCGCGGGCGCTACCGCAGCCGTGAATTCGACCGATTGGTCGAATTGGGAGCCGGCTTCGCGGAACCGGAGGTTCGCCGGCCGCACTATCTGAAGGCCCAGGAGATCCTGCTCGAGGACCTCCCCTACATCAGCCTCCTGTTGAAGGCCAACGTCGCGATCATGCCTTGCTCGCTCGAGGGCTACCGCAACTACCCGAGCGGTGAGCTCTACGGCGTGCCCGACTTGAGCTGGGGCGCAGGCCCCGAGGGATGCGCCCTCGAGGACGACTGACTCAAGCGCCTAGAACGACGCGACGGCCTCGTCTTCGTTGTCGAAGACGTTGAAGACGGTGATCAACTGGGTGATCTGCAGAATGTCGGCGACCTTGGGCGGCAGATTGAGCAACGCCAAGCCACCGCCTCGATTGGTCACGGTCGTGTAGGCCGACACCATCTCACCGATTCCCGAAGAATCGATCGTCGAAACACTGTTCAGGTCCAGCAAAATGTTCGATGAGCCCGCCTCGAGCGCCTCGATCACCGCATCGCGGAGCGCGATGTCGCCAGTGCCGATGGTGATCTTGCCCTTGGGCTCCAGAATCGTCACTCCACCGTTGTGACGAACGCTTACTTTCATACTTCCTCCTCGTCAGTCGAACCGGCAGCACCGCGAACCTGCTTGCGCAGCGTCACCTCGGTTCCGCCATTCAAACCAAAAGTGTAGTCGATCTCGTCCATAAATTCCTTCATAAAAAGGATACCGCGGCCACCGGGCCGAAGCAGGTTGACCGGCGCACGCGGGTCCGAGACTCCGTCCGGATCGAATCCGTCGCCCTCGTCGCGCACCTTGATCACCAACTCGCCAGGCAGGAGATCCAGGGCCACCTGCACCTTCTTCTCGGGTGCCGAGCGATTACCGTGCTCGATGGCGTTGGCAACGGCCTCTCGAACCGCCATGCCGACTTCGTAGGAAACCCGGCCTTCGACATCTAGGTGGACCATGGTCTCCTCGAGGACCATCTGAACCAACTCCAGGTTCTCGACTCTGCTCTGAATGGAAAGCTCGACTTGCAGTGCCATGTGCAGAGGATCAGTCTAGCAGCCCGTCAAACCGGTCCGCCGTTCGCTCCCTGCAGGAGCTCCAGCGCCTTGGGAATCACCACCGTGAGCTGAAGCGCGTCGAACACGGCGTGCGCCACCACCGCAGACCAAACGTTCTGACGCCAGCGCACCAGAGCCGCGAACGCCAGCGAGAGCAGCGTCACTCCTACCAGCATGAGCGGCTGGCCGTAGCCGACGTGGGCCATCACGAACAAAACGGTCGAAAAAGCGACGCCGGCCCGAGGCTGGAGCAGGCCGCGGAAGAAGGCCTCCTCGACCAGCCCCGCCGAAGCGCTGAGCGCCAGTCTCAGACCGATTGGCAGCGCGGCGATCCAGGGCACCAGTGCCGGCGGCTCCCGAGGCAGGACGTCCTCACCGCCCAGAACCCAGATCAGTGCTCCCAGAGTGATCAGAACGAGCAGCACCATGACCCAGGCGCCGACCCCGGCGGCCAGGCCGATCCCCAGATCCTTCCAGATCGCCGGAGAGCTGAGCCCGAGCTGCCGACCGAAACCAGAGCGCTTCGATCTCGGCCCGCCCGCATAGCCGAGTAGGTACCACCCGCCAAGCGTCAGCACGAAGATCGCGTGCAGCAAGAAGAGCTGGGCTCGGTTGAGAGTGGACAAATCGGGCTCGGGCCCGCCGAGCGAGGTCAACGGCAGGAAGATTCCAATCCAGAAGACGATGCCGAGAAGCGCGGTGGCGGCGAGCCGGCGCGGTGTCCAGCCCAACAGGACTCCGGCCGGCTGACTCGCGCGATCTGGAGCCCCGAAAGCGGGGGGAGACAGCCCGGAACGAGCCGTTCGCCGGTCGAAATAAACGGCCGCGACAACGGCCAGACCGAAAGGGACGATCGCCCCGACGAGACCCGACAGGCTAACGACCCCCTCTCAAGGCAGTTCCGGGACGAGCGAGGCGATGCAGCTTCAGGCCCAAGCGGCTTTCCAGCTATTTCCTCCGCTTACGCCGAAACGCCTGCAACATCGACTTCGCGCTCGTGAGCCTCTGCAGCTTTCTATTGCGCAACTGGAGCGCCTTGACGTCGGTCTGGTCGGGCTGTGACCCCCGGACCTCGCGCAGCCTGCGGTCCATCTCGAAGCCGATCCTGTCCAGATCCGGAGAGCTCATTCGAGCGAAGGTGCGCTCGTTGACCAGGATGTATCCATCGCCGACGTCTCGGACCATCGCCCAAGCGCTGCCTCCTGGAAACGATCCCATAGCCGCGAATGATACCGCAGTTACGTGCTATCCTCGCCGCTGGGCGTCGTGTCCGAACCGTCGGGCGACAATCACGACAGGACCACCGGACAAGCCCCTCGTCCGGCCATGGAGGTTCTATATTGAGCCGCTTTCAAGGCGTTGATTATCTGGATTTCGATTCTCTGCTGTCCGAAGAAGAGCGTCTGACTCGTGAGTCGGTCCGCTCTTTTGTCGACGACCGCGTGATACCGATCATTGAGGAATGCCATCGCGAGGCTCGCTTCCCGATCGAGCTCTTGCCCGAGATCGCCGAATTGGGCCTGCTCGGTGCGACCATTTCGGAGTATGACCTCCCGGGCCTCAACAACGTTGCCTACGGGCTCATCATGCAAGAGCTCGAGCGTGGCGATTCCGGGCTGCGCAGCTTCGTCTCGGTCCAGGGTGCCCTGTGCATGTACCCCATCTACACGTTCGGATCCAAGGAGCAGCGTGATCGCTGGATCCCGAAGATGGCCTCGGGCGAGGCCATCGGCTGCTTCGGGCTGACCGAGCCGGACTTCGGTTCCAACCCGGGCGGAATGCGGACCACCGCCCAGAAGGCGAGCAACGAGTGGGTGCTGAACGGCGCCAAGCAGTGGATAACCAACGGATCCATAGCCGACGTCGCGATTGTCTGGGCCAAGACCGACGACGGCATTCGCGGTTTCCTGGTCGAAAAAGGCACTCCTGGATTCACCGCCACAGACCAGCACGGCAAGTTCTCGCTCCGAGCTTCGGTCACTTCCGAGCTGGGGTTTCAGGATTGCCGGATCCCGGTCGATAACATCCTGCCCAAGACCGAGGGCCTCAAGAACGCGCTCATGTGCCTCAACGAGGCCCGCCACGGCATTGCCTGGGGCGCCCTCGGTGCGGCCATGGACTGCTACAGCACCGCCCTTGAGTATGCGAAGGAGCGAAAGCAGTTCGGCGGGCAGCCGATCGCTTGCCATCAGCTGGTTCAGGAAAAGCTGGTCTGGATGCTGAGCGAGATCACCAAGGGGCAGCATCTCGTGCTTCAGCTCGGCCGGATGAAAGACAGCGGCCGACTCAAGCACCGGCATGTCTCGCTGGGTAAACGCAACAACGTGTGGGTCGCCCGTGAGTGCGCGAAGCTGGCGCGAGAGATCCTCGGAGCCAACGGAATCGTCGACGACTACCCGGTCATCCGGCACATGCTCAATATCGAGTCGGTATACACCTACGAAGGCACTCACGACATTCACGGCCTGGTCATCGGCCAAGCGATCACCGGCATTCCAGCCTTCAACCCGCCGGAGGCGCCCGAGCTTCGCCCCGCTTCCGTGGCCGCCGAATGATGAGTAACAACCGATCCCTCGAGCAGGGCTTCATTCGAGTCTGTGAGGCCGCCGCGGTAGCGGCGGCCCACACCGTGGGCTACGGCGACAGCAAGCGCTCCGATCAGGTCGCCGTCGAGGCCATGCGCCACGAGCTCGGTCAGCTCCCGATGCGCGGCCGCATCGTCATCGGCGAAGGCGAGCGCGACAAGGCGCCCATGCTTTACATCGGCGAGGAGCTGGGGGGCTTCGTAGGTCAGGATGACGGGCTCGAGATCGACATCGCCGTCGACCCGCTCGAAGGCACCAATCTCTGCGCTACCGGCGTGGACGGCGCCATCGCCGTCCTGGCCGCTTCCGAGAAGGGCGGGCTGCTGCATGCGCCGGACATCTACATGGAGAAGATCGTGGTCGGTCCGACCGCCCGCAAGGCGGCCATCCACCTCGACGCTCCGGTGGCCGAGAATTTGCGCAATATCTCGGAGGCCTTCCGACGAGAGGTCTCGGACCTCACCATCGTGGTTCTCGAACGGGAGCGTCACGAAGAACTGATTCGAGACATTCGCGATGCCGGTGCGCGGATTCTGCTCATCCAGGACGGCGACCTATCGGCCGGCATCGCGGCGGCGATCCGCGGCACCGGCGTGCATGCGGTCATGGGTACAGGCGGCGCGCCCGAGGGAGTGATCACCGCGGCCGCGATGCGCTGCCTCGGAGGCGAGATACACGCCCGCCTCACGCCACTCAACGACGAACAGAAGCAGCGCCTCGTCGACCTGGAAATCGATAACGTGAACCGCCTCTACCGTCGCCGAGATCTGGCTCCCGGCAACCAGCTTCTGTTCTGCTGCACCGGCGTAACCGACGGGCAGCTGCTCAAGGGAGTACGCTTCTTCGGAGGTGGCCACCGTTCGTCAACACTTTTCATGTCACTCAATCGCAAGATCATCCGCTTCGTCGATTCGATCAGCCGCGACGGCACGGACACCCCCGTACTGTTCAAGTAGCGACTTCGGTCGGGCTGCGCCCCGATGTGATCGGCGCCACGCCGCGCGCGCAACCAACCCGCCTATAATCACCTCGAGTCTTCGATGAGTATCACAGGCAACTTGCAAACCATGGAGCTCTCCGAGGTGCTCCAGTGGCTCGGACACACCGCCAAGACCGGCGTGCTCGTGCTCGGCAACGGCCTGGTCGAGAAACGCATCATCTTCATGCGCGGCGAGGTCGTCATGACCGCGTCGACCGACCCCAAGGAGTACCTGGGTCACTT
The DNA here is from genome assembly GCA_024224155.1 of bacterium. Taxonomy (NCBI): domain Bacteria; species bacterium. Next base: position 56,182 of record JAAENP010000200.1, on the reverse strand, counting down.
CCTGGTCAGTCACGGTCTCATCGACGAAGTCACGCTGGCCGAAGCCATACGGATGCAGGACGACAACAAAATGCTCCTGGGGAAGATCCTGGTCACGATCGGGGCAATCCAAAAGAGCCAGCTCGACGCGATGCTGCGCCTCAAACTCGAAGAGAGCGTCTACGAGATCTTCACCTGGCCGAGTGGCGACTTCCGGTTTATCGACGAGGACCTGGACGAGGCCTCGATCATCCCGCTCAAGCTCAACGTCAATGCGCTCGCCCTCGAGGGCTCGCGACGGGCCGATGAGTGGCAGAAGCTGCGGGAATCAATCCCGTCCAAGGACTGCGTCGCGGTGGCGACCGGAGCACTCGAAGCCGAAGAAGGCGACGCCGTCGCAGAAAGGGTCCTGGCCCTCGTTGACGACGAGCGCACCGTGGAAGAGATCACTCTCCACGCGCACGCCAGCGAGTTTCAGGTCTATCGGTCTTTGGCGGGTCAGGTCAACGCGGGCAAGCTCAAGCTGATCCGACCTCGCATGGTGACGGCACAGGACGTCGCTGCCGCGAACGGTGAGGCCGAGCGCGACAGCGGCGGCCTGCTGAGCAAGGCCGAGAGCCTGCTCGAGAAGAACGAATACGAACAGGCCATCGGACACTTTCGTGCGGCTCTCAATCTGGATCCACACAACGAGAAGATCAGGACGCGCACCGCCGTCGTCGAAGCCGAGATCGAGGAGCGACTCGAGGGTGAGGGCTTGCATCCGGGCTCGGTGCCTCGGCTCAAACGCGCAATGGAAGAGCTGGCGCAGCTCGAGATCACCCCGCACGAGGGCTTCATACTCAGCCGCGTCAACGGCACCTACGACATCCAGACCATTCTCAAAATCAGCCCCATGCCTTCGATCAACGCTCTCCTCGTCTTCCGGAGCCTGCGCACCGCCGGCCATATCGACCTGGACCAGCCGAAGTCCTAACCAGGCTTCTCACCAAGGAGGCGCTGGGGCGGCCGCGGTCGAGAGACATGTGGGTTGCCGACAACCGCGAACCGAAGCGGCCACGTTGCGGCCTTGCCGGCGTAGCTCACGCCGACTCGCGGACCCACGAGGACACGTCGACGGCTCACCGGACGTCCGTAGCAGATCTGGAGCTCCTTGCCATCCAGATCCGCGCCGTCAAAGGTCCGGTCGATCGCCAGGGCCTGGCAGAGCTTCCCGGGACCACTGGCGATCTCTGCGTCGCTTCGGCCGGCCGCAAGCCCGCGCAAGGATCGCATCGTCTCGCCACCGGCAACCGGCTCGCCTGCTCGAATCAGCACGGCGCCTCCGACGCCCTCCGCTCCCGCCACCGCATTGAACATATTGTGGATGCCGTAGACAAAATAGACGTAGGCACAACCGCCGGCGCGAAACAGTGTCGCGGTCCGTGTGGTCGGTCTTCCGGTCCAGGCGTGACTCGCTCGATCGCCTTTCCCCAGATACGCCTCGGTCTCTACGACTCGCAGAACCAGCTTCCGCTCACCGTAGCTGCGTACCAAATAGCGACCGAGGAGGCCACGGGCGACTTTTCTCGGATCCCGCCTGTAGAAACCGGGCGTCAGAGGCTTGAACTCGTTCGTCATATCGATCTCAACCGCGGGCACGGCTTACGCGGCTCCTTATAATGCCCGAAAATGACCCTGCCGCCGCTCTTCGCCGAACTGCCTGGCTCCCTGGCAGCGCGCTACTCGCTCGAAGCTCCGTGGAAGCTCCTGGGTTCGCCACTGGAAGAGCTGTTCGCCGAGCTTCCGGACGAGCGCATCGACGGCTTGATCGAGCCCGGAGCCCACATCTCTGGAAACGGCATCGTGATCGGCAAGGGCACCCGCGTCCGCTCAGGAGCCTCTGTTCAGGGTCCCGTTCGCATCGGCGAAGACTGCGAGATCCGCCCGGGTGCCTTCATCCGCGGCGGCGTCTGGCTCGAGAACGGCTGCATCGTCGGCGCCAACACCGAAGTCAAACACTCGATCTTCTTCGGAGGCGCCGCCGCGCCGCATCTCAACTACGTCGGCGACTCCATTCTCGGCGCCCAAGTCAACCTCGGCGCCGGCACCGTGCTCTCCAACTTCCGACACGACGGCTCCGACGTCTCCCTCGGCACCGGCGACGACGCCGTCCCGACCGGCCGCCGGAAGCTCGGCGCCATCCTCGGCGACCGTGTCCTCACCGGCTGCAACTGCGTCCTCCATCCCGGCACCCTCGTCGGCGCCGGCACCCAGCTCTACCCGGGCGTTCAGCTGCGCTCCGGCGTTCATCCGGCCAACAGCATCATCAAGCTCCGGCAAGAGCTCGAGATCGTCGAGCGACGGGAATGTTGACCGCTCGTCGGCGGCTATCGGCAGGCGATCCTCCCGGGGCCGGCTCGGGCCACTCAGACTGCACAGCTCAGGCCCTCGCCTGCGCGTCGCTACGCGCACGCCATCCGTGGCCTCCGATGCACCCTCTCGAGCGCTCGCGTCGAGCCCCCTGAGCGGATTGCCTGCCGGCTCGCGCTGAACGTCGGGGAGCAGCGTCCACCACCACCTCCAGCGTGGGCCGAGTCGTGGCTGGGTACAAGGCACCTCGATTGAGGCGAGACGCAGGCGTACTCAATGTACGTCGAGGAGCGCCGACCTTCGCAGCAAAACCAGTCGGGAGGGGACACCAAGGAATGGAGTCCCCGATTAGCCGTGGTCGATCAGGGTGCGGATGATCGCGTCCTGTGCCCGCCGTGCCCGCCAAACACTGCGCACCTTGTTGCACAGCACCGAGAACGCATACACCCTTCCCGACTTCGCTTTGACATACCCGGAAAGGGTCGAGACCCCGCTCAGGGACCCGGTCTTCGCGAACACGCGCTCCCGGTAGGGCTCCTTGGCCAGGCGCTTGCGCCAGCGCTGATGATCTTCGAGGCCGCCGTAGGGCAGGGTCAGAACGTACTCGCGAGCGTAGCGATGCTCGAACATGTAGGTCAGGAGGTCAGTCAGCTGGCGCGCGGAAAAGCGGTTGCCGCGAGACATACCGGAACCGTCCGACAGCTCGAAGCCCTCTGACACTCCGGCTTCGAGCAGGAACTCCTCGAGCACCTCCAGACCCCCATTCCAACTACCCTCTCGACAGAGCTCGGCTCCGAGCACTTTGAGCAGGCTCTCGGCGTAGAAGTTCTGGCTGCGCCGATTGATGACCTCGAGGGTCGTCAAGAGATCGGTACGATGCCTTGCGATCCGCCACCAACCTCCCTCGGGCAGCGTCGCGGCCGCCTTGGGCTCGCCGAGCAGACGAATCCCCTCGCGCTCGAGCGCCAGCTCGAAGGCGGCACCAAAGTACTCGACCGGATCGTCGACCGTCACCCAGACATCGATCGGCTGAATGCCCCTGAGAATCATACCGTTGACCACGATCCGATTGGTGCCGGGCCTGCGATCCACTGCCAGCCAATGATGCCGGGACGAACTGACGGTCCTGGCTTTGTTCTCGAGCTCGAAAATCTCCGGCCCGGCGACGACCTCCACTCGCGCCGGCGCGCCGACCGAGGCGCCCGGATAGACCCGAATCAGAACGCAGTTGTCGCTGTAGGAGAGCGCAGACACGGGCGCCTCGTACCATCTTGCCAGCTGGTCGCGCGGCCAGTCCGGATGCACATGCGCGTCATCAAAGAGACCGTGAACCAGGTGGAGATCTCCGCTGATCTCCTCGATACCGTAGGAGCGTAACTGCTTTGCCCATTTGCGGAACACCGCCAGGGGATCGCCCTCGAAGAACCGACCCGAAATGTTGGGGTCACCGCCACCCTGCACGGCGAGGTTTCCCACCAGCCGGCGCCCGATGATCCGGCCCTCGAGAAACAGCCCGGTCTCGAAGAAATAGCCCGGCCCCAGGCGATCGAGCGCGGCGGCGGTGGTGACCAGCTTGGTGTTCGAAGCCACGATTCTGGGCTCGTCCTGGGCGTAGGAAAACACAGGCTCGCCATCAGGCAACGACACGACGTGTACCGAAAGCTGTCGCGACACGGCCCGCGCCTGGGAGAGACTCGCGCGGAGCTCGGCCGACAGGGCGGCCGCCGCGAGCGGGCCGGTTCCCCAGCCGGCAACGAGGGCGGGCAAGAGTCCGGTCGCGAGCCCCAGCCCGCGCCAGAGACTCCACAACCGAATCTGCCAGGGCATCAGGGATTGCTGTCGTTCAGGAAGCGGTAGAACTCGCCGGCCGTCGAGAGCAGCATCGAGGTGGACTCGTCGGTCGTGGACGACAGTGTTTCCATGGTCTTCAAGAACTCGTAGAAACGTCGCGAATCCACCGAAGCATTGTAGGCCGAGGCATAGATCTCGGTCGCCTCGGCGTCGGCCCGACCCTGGATTTCCTGCGCCTCTCGGTAGGCCTCGGACTCGATCTTCTTCAGCTCTTTCTCGATCTCGCCCCGAATGCTGGCAGCCTCGCCTTCACCCTCGGAGCGGTAGCGCTCGGCGATGCGGCGGCGCTCGGCGATCATGCGGTCGTAGACCTTGCGCCGGACCTCCTCGACGTAGTTGATCCGCTTGAGCTGGACATCCAGGATCTCGATGCCCAGGTCGCCGGTTCGGCCTTGGGCGTTCCCGAGGACCTCGAGTCTCACCTGCTCGCGACCGATTGCAATATCTTCCAGCACCGAAGCGCTTTCGGGCAGAGACTCGTCCTGCGCCGGCGTGCGGTTGGTGCTCCGTACCAGCTCCACCAGCCGGTGCTTGGCGATCGCGTTACGCGTCTCGCCCTCCAGAATGTCGTCAAGACGGCTCTGCGCCCGGCGCTCGTCGCGAAGCCGCTGGAAATACAAGAGCGGATCGGTGATCCGCCAGCGCGCGTAGGTATCGACGAAGATGAAGCGCTTATCCTTGGTGGTGAGCTCGGTGGCGTCACCATCCCACTCGAGAAAGCGCTTGTCGAACTTGTGGACCTTCTGAATGAAAGGCAGCTTGAAGTGGAGGCCGGGCGAGTCGATCGGATCGCCGACCGGCTTGCCGAACTGGGTCTTGATGACCTGCTCGGTCTCATAGACAAGGAACGCCGCGTTGCCCACGACGAGGAGCACAATGATGACCAGAACGACACCCGCGGCCCTCACTGTTGTGCTCCTCCGCCGTCCGGGCTTCCAGGGCTACCGAGACCGCCGAGCTTGCCTTCGAGATCGAGCAGTGGCAGCACGCCCTCGAGATCGTCATCCAGAATCACCTTGCGGCCGGCCTGGTTCATGACCTCGTTCAGGGTCTCGAGATAGATCCGCCGACGCGTCACTTCCGGGGCCTTGCGGTACTCCCGGTAGATGCTGATGAAGCGATCCGCCTCACCACGCGAACGGTTGACTCGGTCGAGGGCGTAGCCTTCGGCGGTCGAGACCGTCTTCTCGGCCAAACCGCGCGCTCGGAAGATTACTTTGTTGTATTCCGACTGCGCCTGGTTGATCTTGGTCTCGCGCTCCTGCTCGGCCTGGTTGACCTCGTTGAACGATGGTTTCACCTGATCGGGGGGATTCACATCCTGGAGTACGACCTGATCGACCTTGACACCGTTCTCGTACTGGTTGCACAACTCTTGGAGTTTCACCTCGACCAGATCGGCGACCTCCTGGCGACCGACCGTGAGGACCTCATCCACCGTGCGGTCGCCGACCACCTGGCGCATGACCGCTTCGCTCATGTCGCGCAGCGTCTCTTCCACGTTTCGCACCCGGAACAGGAACTGCTGCGGATCGTCGATCCGGTATTGCACCACCCATTCGACGACCGCCGCGTTGAGATCACCGGTGAGCATGTTGGACTCGTCGCCGAGCCCCCTCGTGGTGAACTGGCTGCGGACGTCGGCGCGCTGGGTTCTGAAACCGAACTCCTGCTTGAGCTGGCGTTGCACAGGAAGCTTGACGACCTGCTCGATGCGCAACGGCGCCTTGAAGTGCAGCCCCGGGTCGGTGGTTCGGACGTACTCCCCGAAACGGAGAACGACGCCGACCTCTTCCGGATCGATGGTGTAGAGCGAGCTGAACAGAGCCACCGCGATCAGAACGACCAGGAAGATCGCGCGCAGGCGCCCGGCGGGCAGGTCGAACTTCGGCAGCTTGGGCAGCTGCGGAAGCTCGACGATGTTCTTGGGCGGCCGCCCGGTCGGTGCCATGTCCTCAAAGTACCGCACCCCCAGTCCGTAAGCAAACCTAGGTCGCCTCTTCGCGCTCCGGGCGCTCGTATACTCACCACCAATGGCCCCGCGCTTCGATCCCGACAATCTTCGCCTCGAGCTGGCGGTGGCCGACTTGATCGACACCTCGCTGTTTCGCCACCTCGGATTCGGCCAGCGCGGCGGCTACGAGCGGATGTGGGTGGGGCAGGCGATTCACAGCCGCTACCAGGAGGAAGCCGAGCGCGAAGACCCGAGCTACCGAGCCGAGGTTCCGATCCGGGTGCGCTTCGAGCACCGCGGCTGGGAGATCGTGATTCGAGGCCGGATCGACGGCCTGCGCCGCGAGATCGAAGGAGACCGGCCGGACGACGAGCGCACGATCCTCGAAGAGATCAAGTCGGTACGCCGCGGCAGCGAGCTCGCCGACGCCAAGCGGGAGATCTACGAGCGCCAGGCCCTTCTCTATGCCTGGATGTTGAGCCTCGGAGGCGCCGGAGACCAAGCCGTCGAAAAGGAGACCGAGGAGGTGGCGGGGCTAGAGCCCCTGAAGCCCGAGCAGATCGGGGCTGAGCTGGTGCTGATTGAAATCGGCTCTCACGACGTTCGACGCGAGCCGCTCCAGGTCGATTTCGAAGCGATCGGGATTTCCGTCCGGCGCCGGTTGAACCGGCTGCTTCGAGACCACGAGCGGGACCGTGAGGTGGCCGTCGAGCGGCGCGAAGCCGGCGGGCGCCTGGCGTTTCCCTATCCCGAGCTCCGCCGGGGTCAACAGGAGATCATCGACGCCTCTGCGACGGCACTCGAGCAGCGTGAGCACCTGCTGATCGAAGCTCCCACGGGCCTCGGCAAGACGGTTGCCGCTCTCTATCCCGCCCTCAAGTACGCGCTCGAGCACCAGAAGCGCGTGTTCATCCTGACCGCCAAGACCCTGCAGCAGGAGATGGCGACCGCGGTGCTCGAGCTGCTCAACCGGGACGGCACCTTTCGTTCGCTTCGCCTGCGCGCCAAGTCCAAGATGTGCGCCAACGAGGAAGTCATCTGCCACGAAGAGTTCTGCCCCTACGCCAAGGACTACTACCTGAAACTCCACCGCTCTCGAATCGTCGACGACCTCCTGTTGCGCTGCCAGACCCTGCTTCCCGACGGCATCTACGCCCGCGCCCGCGAAGAGGAGGTCTGCCCATTCGAAGTCAGCCTGGAGCTCACCGGCAAGGCCCAGATCGTGGTCTGCGACTACAACTACGCCTTCGACCCGTACGTCGCCCTTCAGGAGTTCGGCCAGGAGAACGACCTTCAGGACACGGTACTGGTGGTGGACGAGATCCACAACCTCGTCGACCGCGGCCGCGGCTACTACAGTCCAAAGCTCTCGACGGGCAAGGCTCTGAAGGCGGCCGAGTTCCTGAATTCGATCTCCCATGACACTCCCAGGAGAGCGGCTCGTGTCTGCCATGACCTCGCCGCATGGATCGCAGATACCACCGATCACGTCTTTGCCGACGCCGGGCAGGCCCAGGCCGGCGCCGCCGGCGCCCCTGGCAACGAAAACCAGGCCGCCGAAACCGTCTTCGTCGAGGACGATCTTTGGGACCTGCGCCCCGGCTTCGATGACGCCTTCGTGGACTACGTCGAGTACCAGCGCGAAACTTCGACCTACCGTGCCGAGGACCCCTTCGTAGACCTCTATTTCGACTTCTTGCGCTTTCTGGACGGCCTCGTATGGGCGCACAGTGACGCATTCAGCCAATACGTGCTCCGCCGGGGTGAATCCAGGTCGATCAACATTCTGTGCAAGGACCCGAGTCACTTCATCGGCGGGGTCATCAATCGCACGCACTCGACATTCGGGCTTTCGGCAACGCTTTCGCCGACCGACTTCTATCGCGGTCTGCTGGGTTTCGATCCCGAGCGCACGGTGGCCAAGACCATCGCTAGTCCGTTCCCCAGCGAGAACCGCTGCTTTGTTATCGACGATTCGGTCTCGACTCTCTGGCGCGATCGCGACCGCAACTATCAGCCCATCGCCGACAGCCTGTCGCGCCTGGCCCAGGCCGTGCCCGGAAACTGTCTTGCCCTGTTTCCGAGCTACGCCTTCATTGGTCACGTCGCGCCCAAGCTCGAGATTACCGGCAAGCGTCTACTGGTCCAGGGGCGCGAGGACAGCGACCGGACCCGCGAGGAGATACTCGACCTCTTGCGCTCCCCGATGGCCGGGGACAACCTGCTGCTGGCGGTGGCGGGCGGGGTGTTCGCCGAGGGGGTGGACTACCCGGGGGACATCCTGCGGGCGGTCGCGATCATCGGGCCGTGCCTCCCGGCGGTCACCCTCGAGCGCGAGCTCCTGAAGATCTACTACCAGGACCGCTTCGAGCGCGGATTCGAGTACGCATTCGTCGTCCCTGGCATGACCCGCGTGGTTCAGGCCGCCGGCCGGTTGATTCGCTCCGCCGAGGACACCGGCGTTATCGCCTTGCTCGATCAGCGGTTCCTAAAGACTCCCTACCGCGCCCATCTGCCCGAAGACTGGTACAACGGCGGACGCCTCGAAGACCTGATCGCACTGCCGGGCGAAGCCGCGACGCGTTTCTTCGCCCAGCTTCAGGTTTCGCAGGCCTGAGCCCAGTCGGGAACCTTCAGTCCGACGAGCCGCTGCCCTGGCGCCGAGCGTACTTCTCGAGGTGCTCTTCGACCAGGCGATGGACGCCGAGGCGTTGCAGCTCGGCGGCGAGAACCAGAATCTGGTTGGCCGCCAGCGGGTGGTCCTTGTAGATCACGGCCAGGACCTTCTTGAGAGCGGCGGAAAGCTCGGGATCGCCGGCTTTGGAGTCGGAGCTCATCGACGGGAACTCAAGAACGGCTTTCGGCGGCTTCATGCATCTCGTCGGGATCGTAGTCATAGATCAGCGAGCGCACCGTGAGGCTGGGCGCGACCGCCACCCCTTCTTCCCAACCCCACATATCGATGGTCTCCCAGGGGCAGTAGCGCGCGCACAGCTGGCAGCCGATGCAGCGCTCCAGGTCGACCTCGACCAGCTTCATGAAGTCGGGATGCTCGGGCCCGGGCACGATCTCGATGCAATCGACCGGGCAAAAGGCGATACAGGCTTCGCAGCCGGTGCAACCAGTCTGATCGATCACCGCGGTTTGCTTCGGCGGCTTCGGACGCGGTGCTTTGTCGATCTCGATCTTCTTGCGATAGGGGAACTCGTCAGGCATGGCGCGGATACTAGCAAAGGCCCCAAAGCACCCGATCCGAGCCTCGCATGGGACAATTTCGCCGATGGCCGACCAAGTCCTCGAAGGGCGGATTCTCGATTTCGCGCACAACGCCGGTGCCAGAGACTTCGGCGAGCTGGCTCTGGCGCTCTTCGAGACCCAGTACGACAACCTTCCCGGCTACCGTCGGCACTGCGAGGCTCTGGGCAAGACGCCGGCGTCAATCGTGGACTGGCGCGAGATTCCGCAGGTCGGCAAGGGTGACTTCGGAGCCTCCGCCACGTCCAATTCCACTGAGTTCGCTCGCGAGATCGTTCGCACTTCGCTGCCAGGGCTCTTCACGCCGGACGCGGTCTCTCTGATCGTCGACGCGGAATCCGTTGCCGAAACAGAAGCCGTGATGGAGACTCTTGCCGGCGAGGCTCCCCGGGACAGTCTGGTGTCTCGAGGGTTGCGCCTCGATGCCAAGAAGCTTCGCTCCTGGCTCGGCGCTCGACAGCGCGACCACCGCCCGGTCCGGGTCTTCGCCGCTGCCGCCGGTTTCGCAAGTCTTGTCGACCTTCTCGAGCGACGCGCGCTCAAGTTCCGGCTTCCGCCGGGGTCGGAGGCCTTCTGCCTGACGCCGATCGAGGCCGCCGAGGCGGCCTCTTGGGACCCGTCGTTGGCCGCGCGCCTCGGCCTGGCTCCGGAGGTCTATCGCCGCGTGCTCTGCCGGCGGGCGACTTCGACTCCGCTGCTCGGATCGACCGGCGCCATGGGGATGTGGTTTCGCTTTCCTCATTGGGCGCGCGTCACTTCGAGCGATGCCCAACACTTCGCGATTCTCGATCTGGCCTCGATCGACACGCCCGCGCACCGCATCGAGCCGGTGCCGGCTCAGATTGAAGCCGATGGCGACAGCCATACCCTGGTTCTGGCCTAGGCCGGGGCGTCAGGATCCGACGACGGCTCCCAGAGCCCCCATCGGTTGCCTTCGGGATCCGCGAAGCGCGCAAAGCGGCCCGAATCCGCGATCGGCATCGGCTCGAGAAGGACACTTCCTCCGGCCGTGGTCACCCGATCGAGGCAGGCTTCGAGTCTTTCACCGTCCAACCTGATCACCGGGACGGCTCGATCCAGAACCTCGGGCGAGCCTTCGAAGAGGCCGACGCGGACCGCCGCCGGGATCTCGAAGTGATCGAGCGTCGCGCGCACCGCTAGCCTTTCGCTGGTATTCGAAGCGGCCGAGACCGGAGGACTCGGCTCAGGAACCGAGCAGGTTCCAGAGCGCCGACTCCGGGCTGCGCCAATCGTTACCCTGAATTCGCCCGACCTCTTGCTCGTCGACGAAGATCACGCCGGTCGGCACCGAATGGATGTCATGGCGCTCGGCCTCGGGCTCGCCCGCGAATCCCTTGGGCAGGCCGTAGAACTCGAAGTTCAGGTTGGACTCGCCCAGGTTTTCAGCCACGGTCAGGATTCGGGGGACCATCTGCCCGCAGGCTGGACACCAGGTGCCGAAGAACACCCGAACCCGGACGTTGCTGCTCAACCGGCCGAGTTTCTCGAGCATCTCCGCGCTCGGCGTGTAGTCCTCCGCCCGTCGTTTGTAGACGGCGGAACTGCCGAGCATCTCGGGAGCGTCGTAGAGCCCGACGAGAGGCGGCTTCGGCTTGAGGCGCATCTCGACGCCCCCCACATCGAACACCACGTTCGTGCCGACGACCTGGAACGCGGGGTGGAGCGCCGCAACCGCGTCCTTCTTGACCTCGGCGAAGCCGCCGGTCAGCGTCTGTACCTTCATCGATTTCAGCGACTCGACCTCGCGGGTCCGCGGCCAGAGGATGACCGCCGGAGCCATTATGTCCTCGGGAACGATCAGAATCGCCCGGCTTGCCGAGGAGGAGTAGATCCGAGCCTCGAGGTCGTTGCCGTCCTTCATTGCGACGTAGTCGTCGACCAACTCGAACCCGCGCTGCACCTCGTCGATCGGGGATCGTGCCGTTGCCGGACCGCTCGTGAACAGTGGCCAGGCCGCCAGCAGAAGCGTCGCAGCTACGACGCGACTTGAAAGTGAGATCGAAAAGCCGAATTTCATCGAGTGAACCTCCAGATCGCGGGCTCCATCGCCCGCGCCAATGCGGGCATTATCGCACCATGAGGTGCACATTTCGTTCCAGCGGCGCTCGAGCGGTCATGGACAACCCCGTCTACTCGAACGCGGGCCCTGGCTCCGGCAGCCCCGCCCAGGTGCGCGTCACCCTGCCGTCCTCCACCGCGAACGATCGCGGCAGCATTCTGTAGAGAGGCCGGAGCAGTGGCAGCGGCGTCTCCCGAACCTCGAATCGCGGGCCCCATTCCCAGAAGAACGCCATCACCTGCTCATCCGAGGCATCAGCGAGAAGCCAAACTGACATCCCCGCCGACTCGGTCGCCGCCCGGTCCAGAACGTCGACGGTCTCATCAATCTCGGCACGATCGAGAGCGTCCACCGTCACCAGGTGGCGGCCCTCGAGGAGCTCGGGAACCAGAATGTCGAGACACACGCGCTCGGACCCCGGCCTGTTGGCGCCGGCGCAGAAGCCGTCGATACGCTTGCCGACCCGGAGTCGCGTCGCCGCATCATCCAAGGGCAGCCGCGGCGAGGCCCACGCCAGAATCGCCACGGCAAGGGTAGCGAAGGTGACCAAGAGCACGCGCCAGCTCTTGCCCGCGGCTGCGTAACCCTTTCCGATGAAAGCGGCGAGCAGAAAAGGCGGCACGAGCAAGAACAGGTCTTGCCAGAACGCTTCCGCCGGGCTCCGATCGACGAGATTGCCGAAGCATCCGCACGCCGAAGCGTCGTCGAGCTCGCCGCTCATCCAGCGTATGTAGGAGCGTGCCGTCAAGAAGACGAAGAAGATCACCAAGAAGCCGGTCGGCACCAGGACCCAACGCCTGCGAAGGCCGACGATCAGCGCGACCCCGAGGCAGGCCTCGACGACAATCACCAGCCAGGCGAGGAAGTCCGCTGGGATCGCGAAGTCGAGTCCCTCGAATCGGATCTGCTCGGCGAAGGCCATCGGGTCGAGCGCCTTGGGAATCGCGGCGACCACAAAGACCACACCGAGAAGCACCCCGCTCGCGAGTCCGAGCCGGCCCGGTCCGGGCCGCGTTGCCAATCTCTCCGTCAACATGTCATGTCTATCCTATGGCCGCCGAGGGTTCACGTGGCCACTGTAGGTGTTTACGCAACTCACGCGCCGTCGGTCCTTCTCCCGAGCGCAGGAACTCTTCGGTCGTGCCACTGAACAGCAACCGCCCGCCCCGGAAGCCGCCACCCGGCCCGAGGTCGACGATCCAATCGCAGCGCGCGATCAGGTCCGGACTGTGCTCGACGACGAGAACCGAATGGCCGGACTCGACCAGGCGTCGCAACGTGCGGCTGAGTAGGTCGATGTCGGCGAAGTGGAGACCCGTGGTCGGCTCGTCGAAGAGAAAGAGCCTGGGCTTCGACCCGTAAGCGCCGCCTAGAAACGCGGCGAGTTTGAGTCGCTGGGCCTCGCCGCCGGAGAGGGTAGCGGTCGACTGCCCCAGACCCAGATAGCCGAGCCCCGCATCGGCGAGCTGACGCAGCTTTCGGCAGAGCTTGGCGTGCTGGGCAAAGTGCTGCAAGCCGCGATCGACGGACATTGCGAGAGTCCGGGCAATATCCAAGCCCCGGAACTTGACCTCCAGTACCGAATCGCGAAATCGGCTTCCCTGGCACTGCTCGCACCGCACCGTTACCGCGGCCATGAACTGCATGTCGACCTCGACCTCACCGGTTCCCTTGCAGTTCTGGCAGCGGCCCTTGTCGACGTTGAACGAGAAGTGACCCGCGGTGATGCCGTTGCGCCGGGCCTGCGGTGTCGCCGCGAACAGGCGCCTGATCTCGTCGTAGGCCTTGATATAGGTGACCGGATTCGAGCGGCTCGAGCGCCCAATCGGACTCTGGTCGACCAGCAAGACCTCGGCAACCGCATCGAAGCCCGACAGCTCCCGGTAGCGCCCGCGCTCCAGGGCGAGGACCTTCCTGCTGCCTTCGACGTTCGCGTAGATCAGGTTTTCGACCAGCGTGGATTTGCCCGACCCTGAAACCCCCGTGACCGCGACCAAGGTCCTTTGAGGAAAGCGGACGTCGAGATCGCGGATGTTGTTAGCGCTTGCGCCGAGGATCTCGAACATTTCGGGACCGCTCTTGGCCGCGGACGAAGAGTCCGCGCGGCTCTCTCGCCGAAAGCGCGCCAAATGGCGGCGGGCCGCGGTGTTGGTGCGCGCCCTGAGATAGGACCCGGTCGCCGAGGCCGGACAATCGAGAATCTCCTGGAGCGAGCCCTCGGCGAGGACTTCCCCGCCGCTCTCTCCGGCCGACGGACCGAGATCGATGATGTGATCGGCGCCCTCGATGACGGTCCGATCGTGCTCGACAACCAGGACCGTATTGCCTCGGTCCGCGAGCGTGCGAAGCAGATCGACCAGCCGCCCACTGTCCTGTGGATGCAGGCCGATCGTCGGCTCATCGAGCACGTAGAGCGTGCTGGTCAGGCCCGAGCCCAGTGCTGCCGCGAGCTGGATTCTCTGAGTCTCTCCGCCGGAGAGCGTCCGCGACTGGCGGTCCAGGGTGAGGTAATCGAGCCCGACTCTCGATAGAACGCCGACCCGCTCGCGCAGTTCTTCAATGAGATGGCCGCCGACTTCGATCTGACGCGGACTCCACTCGACCTCGTCGAGCCAACCGTTCATTTCCTCGACGCTCATGGCGTAGAACTCGGGCAGCGCCCGGTTGTTGAGACGAACCAGGCAGGACTCGTCCTTGAATCTGCGTCCAAGACACGACGGACACGGATCATAGGAACGGTAGCGAGCCAGCAGAACGCGGACGTGAACCTTGTACGAGCGCCGCTCGAGCCAGCGGAAGAACCGGTCCAGGCTCACGAAGCTCCCCTTACCACTCCACACCCAGTCACGCGTTTCCTTCGGTAGGTCCCTCCAGGGTACGTCCAGCGGAACGCCACGCTCCAGACAAGCTTCGATCAGGCGTTCGTGGCGGTCCTCGTAGGCTTTCGTATTCCAGGGTGCGATCGGCCTCTCGGCCAGGGTCTTGCCGTCATCGGGAATTACTCGCTCGGGATCGACACCGATCACCCGACCGAAGCCCTGACACTCCGAGCAGGCTCCGAGCGGCGAGTTGAACGAAAACAGCGCCGGCTGCGGGCGGCGAAAGATCCTGGCACACCGCGGACAGCAGAGCTCGGTCGAGAAGAACCTGCGCCCGGTTCCCGTCACTCCGACCGTTCCGACCGCACCCACGGCCTCGACGGCGCCATGCCCCATGGCCAGGGCGGTCTCCAGAGAACCTGCCAGGTCCGAGCTGCCTCCGGCTTGAAACCTGCCCAGGACCACCATGAGCGGATCGTTCTTCTTGAGCCAGCGCGACTTGGAGTGGATGCGCTGGATATCGCCGTCCAGCCAGATCCGAGTGTAGCCTTGGCGAACCAGCTCGGCCAGTGCCTCGCCGGCCTTTCGTTTCGGGCGCGGCACGTGAGCGAGCAGCGTGAACCGGTCGCCGACGACCCCGCCGTCGAGCTCGGCCGCGATCTCATCTACCGAAAACGCGTGCGCGAGCTCGCCATCGTTCGGGCATCGAATCTCGCCCAGATGGGTAAAGAGCAAGCGCAGAACGTCCGCTATCTCGGCCAATGTCGCAACGGTCGAACGCGCGTTACGGACGTTGTTCTTGGCCTCCAGAGCCACCGCGGGCAAGACGTTGTTGACGGCGCGTACCGGAGGCCGTTCCATCTGACGCAGGAACTGGCGCGCGTAGGTCGAGATCGACTCGACGAACCGCCGCTGGCCCTCGGCATAGATCGTGTCGAAGGCGAGCGACGACTTACCGGAGCCCGAGAGACCGGTCACCACCGTGACCCGTTCGTGCGGGACGCGGCAGTCGATGTTCTTGAGGTTGTGGGTTCGGGCTCCGAAGACTTCGATGGCTGCAGCTGGCGGCATGTATGAGTGACGGGGCGCGGTTTTGCGGCCCCGACCAACCAAGCATCATACCGGGGACACGACTCCTTCGTGTCCCCTCCCGACTCGTCTTCGAAGCCGCCTATGGCTTCTTGCCGCCACGCTTCTTGCCGAAAACCTTCGACAGCCAGCGCCAAGGACGCCGCTTCGGCCTCTGCAAGCGCCAGTTGGGATCTCCCACAACCACCGTCGAGCTCCAGTCCTGCCAGTCACCGTGCAGCCGGCAAATGCGCTCCGGCAGATCGTCCTCGAGGAAGAACTCGGTGATCACATCCGGGCAGGCCCCGGTCGCGAGCTGACCGCTGGCAGGATCGATGACCGCCGTCAGCACCCCGCGAGGCTGTACCGGCACGCTGTACCCCCCGACCGGGCGCACCTTGTACGTGAACCGAGTCCAGATCGGTAGTGCCGCGCGGGCTCCCGAGAGCTGCGTGGCCGAGTTGTCGTCATAGCCCACCCAGACCAGGGTCGCCCGGCCCGGCGAGTAGCCCCCGAACCAGCTGTCGCGGCGATCGTTGGTGGTGCCGGTCTTGCCGGCGACCGGGTCAAGAAGTCCCTGCCGACGCACGCCCGCTCCGGTGCCCTGCTCGACGACTCCACGCAAAACACTGGTCAGAACGAATGTGGCTTCGGCGCTCAGCGCCCGCACGGGTTTCGGCAACGGCGTCCCACCGATCGGTTGACCGGCCGAGTCCAGAACTCCACGCAGCGCGTGGGCGCTGGAGCGTACGCCGCCGGCGGCAAGGGTCGCATAGACCGTGGCCAGGTCGAGCGGCGTGACTTCGAACGCCCCCAACGCCAGCGCCGGAACTTCCTCTAGCGGCGTCTGGACGCCCAAGCCGTGGGCGGTCTCGACGATTGCGGGCAGCCCAACGTCGAGAGCCACGCGCACGGTCGGTATGTTCAGGCTGCGCTCGAGCGCGGTGCGAACCGTAACCCAGCCGCGGAAATCCCCGTCGGAGTTTTGGGGCGACCAGCGGCGGTTGGCCAGCAATACCGTCAAGGGGGCGTCTTCGACGAACGACGCTGGCGACACCGTACCCTTTTCGAAAGCCGCAGCGTAAACGATCGGCTTGAAGGCACTTCCCGCCTGCCGCCGGGCCAGAGACGCTCGATCGAACTGGCTGGCGCGGTAATCACGGCCACCAAGATAGGCCAGGATCTCGCCGGTCTCCGGCTCGATCGACACCAGGGCGGCCTGCAGCTCTCCCTGCCGGCCACGTGACTTCTCCCAGCCCTTCTCGAGGGCTTCGAGCCCCCAGGCAACCGCCTCTTCGGCAGCTCTCTGACTGCGATGATCGAGTGTCGACAGCAGCACGTATCCAGCCGAATCGAGGCGATCGAGACCGAAGCGTCGCTCGGCCTCGGCAGCGGCCAGATCGAGGAAGTACGGCGCGCTTCTCACCGGTACCGCGTGCGGGCTGTAACACAGCCCCCGGCTCGCGGTTCGTTCGGCTTCTTCCGGGCTCAACCAACCCAGACTCTTCATGCGCGTGAGCACCCAGTTGCGCCGTTCGATCGCCCGTTCCGGCGACTTGCGCAGGGAATAGCTGCCCGGGGAATGGATCATCCCGGCAAGCAAGGCAGATTCGCAAAGATCGAGCTCCGACGGGTGCTTGCCAAAGTAGGCCCAGGAAGCCGCTCCAACCCCGATCAGATTGACCGTGCTGCTCGAACCCCAGTAGATCTCGTTCAGATAGCCGCTGAGAATCTCTTCTTTCTCGTAGCGCAGATCGACCAAGATCGCGAGCACGACTTCGCGCAGCTTGCGCGCCAAGGTGCGCTCATGGGTTAGGAAGATGTTCTTGACCAGCTGTTGCGTGAGCGTGCTGCCGCCCTGCTGCAGCTCGAGGCCGCGGAGGTTGGCCCAAGTCGCCCGGCCGATGCCGCGCAGTGAAAGCCCGGCGTGCTTGTAGAACGACGCATCTTCGGCCGCAAGAACCGCCTCTACGAACTGGTCCGGTACCTCGGCGAGCGCGATCGGCCGCTTCTCGCGGCGATCGGAGCCGACGAAACTGGCCAGGATCGGGGCTTCGAGCGAAGCGCTCTCTACCGCTTGCCCCTGCCATGTAATCGCGGAAACCCGGCCCGAGCGAAATCGAGTCTCGAGAACGCCCGGAGACCGCCAGCCGGCCGGCGTGGGACGCTCACGAACAAAGACCGTGAGAGCTCCTGGGGCGTTCCGGAACTCTCCGGCTCGCGCCGGCGCGCTCTCGACCTCGCGATATCCCAGACGATCGAGCTCGCCGGTCAAGTCCCGCGTTCGGACCACCGAACCGATCGCTACGGAGAGCGGACGACCGTACAGACGGGAGGGCCGGCTCGCTCGCGCCTGGTCGAGCCGGGCCGAAAGCTGCCAAAAAGGCCATAGCGTCCAGAGCAGGCCGAGCCCCACCAACACGACCGAAGCGGCGAGAATAGCGCGCCGGTAGCCGGAAAAGGCCTGCGCAAGCGACTTCCTTTTGCGCCGCTTACGGCTTCGCCGTCGACGTCGCTTCGCCATCGAGAGCCTGGAACTGCAACATCCACGCCACGGGTTTTGGGCGTGCTATCCTCCGCGCCCCATGATCTCCGTCTCGAATCTGGGAAAGATCTTCGGCGCCCAGATTCTCTTCGAGGGTGTTGCCTTTCAGCTCAACCCCGGCGAGAGCTACGGGCTGGTGGGCGCCAACGGCTCGGGCAAGTCGACTCTGCTGAAGATCCTCTCGAACGAAGAGCCTCCGAGCGAAGGCACGATCTCGATTCCCAAGAGACTGCGACTCGGCATTCTTCGCCAGGATCACTTCTCGTTCGAGCAGGAGCGGATCCTCGACGTGGCTCTGATGGGGAACGAAGACCTCTGGAAGGCGATGGCCGAGAAGGAGCGCATCCTCGAAGCCGCCGAAAAGAGCTTCGACGCCGAGCGCTACTCCGAGCTCGAGGACGTCATCCTCCGCCACGACGGCTATAGCGCCGAGGCGCGAGCGGGCGAGATCCTGGAAGGACTGGGCATCGAGACCGAGCTCCACTCGCAACCTCTGTCGACCCTTTCGGGTGGCTTCAAGCTGCGTGTGCTTCTCGCCCAGACGCTTGCCGCCCAACCCGAGGCCCTGCTCCTCGACGAGCCGACCAACCATCTCGACATCCTCTCGATCCGGTGGTTGGAGAAGTTCCTGCAGTCGTTCCCCGGAATCGTGGTGGTGATCTCGCACGACCATCGCTTTCTCGACAACGTCTCGACCCACATCCTGGACGTCGATTACCAGACGGTGACCCTCTACAAGGGCGACTACACGTCGTTCGTCGAACAGAAGGTTGCCCAGCGGGAGCGCAAAGAGAAAGACATCGACAAGCGCGAGAAGGAGATCGC
Source organism: bacterium (assembly GCA_024224155.1). Classification (NCBI taxonomy): domain Bacteria; species bacterium. Next base: position 37,454 of record JAAENP010000200.1, on the reverse strand, counting down.
CCATCACCAGGCGTTCGTCGATCGCTTTCGCGCGAAAGCGACCAAGGCCAGGCAGGCCAAGAGCAAGCAGAAGATCCTCGACCGGATCGTGCTCGAATCCCTGCCGATGAGCTCACGGCGCTATCCTCGCTTTCGTTTCGATCAGGAACGCCCGAGCGGGCGTGAGGCGCTCAAGATCGAGGGCGTCTCCAAGGCTTTCGGCGACAACCAGGTCCTCGAAGACGTCTCGCTCACGGTCGAGCGCGGTGACCGCCTGGCCGTGATCGGCCCCAACGGTATCGGCAAGTCGACACTGCTGAAGATCGCCATGGGTGAGCTCGACGCCGACGGGGGCTCGGCCGAATGGGGCTACGAAGCCCGCCCAGGTTACTTCGCCCAGGACCACCACGAGCTCCTCCAGCCCGAGAAGGCGACGGTCGAAAGCTGGCTCTGGGACGTCTGCCCCGGCGAGCCGATTGGTTTCGTGCGCGGCCAGCTGGCGGCGGTTTTGTTCAGCAAGGAGGAAGTCGAAAAGCGGCTGGGAGCGCTTTCGGGCGGCGAGGCCGCCCGTTTGGTATTCGCCAGGTTGGCGGTCGAGAAACCCAACGTGCTGGTTCTGGACGAACCCACCAACCACCTCGACCTGGAGGCCATCGAGGCTCTTGTGCACGGACTTCGCGACTATCCGGGTACCCTGATCGTCGTGTCTCACGATCGCTGGTTCGTCGCCCAACTGGCCGATCGGATCGTCGAGATCTCGCCCAACGGCATTCGCGACTACCGGGGCACCTACGAGGAGTACGTCACCGACTGCGGCGACGACCACCTGGATGCCGACGCCGTCCTCCGCCAGAGCAAGCGCAAGGGAATGCGTCAGAAGGCGAAATCCGCGACGCCGGCCAATCCCAAACGCAAACGTGAGTTGACCAAGAGACGCGATCGGCTGACCGAGGAGATCGAGAAGAAAGAAGAACGGGTCAACGAGATCAACGAGCTCTTCTGCGACCCCACGTTCTTCGACAAAACGCCGCCCAAGCAGGTCAAGAAGCTCGAGACCGAGCAGGCCGATCTGAAGACCAAGGTCGAAGAGATGATCACGGACTGGGAGAAGGTCGAGACCGAGCTCGAAGAGCTCGAGTCGGAGTCCTAGCGGTCGACACGGAGGTCGACCGCTACAGGACAAGCGACTTCAAAAACCAGTCGGGAGGGGACACGAAGGAATCGTGTCCCCGATTACGCCCCGAAGTACTTCGCGTCCGGGTGATGAAACACCAGCGCCGAAACGCTCGCCTCCGGGTCCATCATGTCGCCCTCGGTCAATTCCACCCCGATCTCCTCCGGGCGCAGCACCTCGAAGAGCTGCCGCTGGCCCGAGAGATCCGGACACGCCGGATAGCCGAAGCTGTAGCGGCAGCCCCGGTAGCGATTCGAGAAACGATCGCGCGGCGTGAAGTCTTCGGAATCCGGAAAGCCCCAGGCCGCCCGCAGGCGCTTGTGCAGGAGCTCGGCCGCGGCCTCGGCGGTTTCCACCGCCAATGCCGCAAAGGCATGGCTTCTCAAGTACTCGCCCTCTAGCTTCCAGGCTTCGACCCGGTCGCGGACGCCCTCACCGGCGGTGGTGACGAACAGACCGACATGGTCGCGTTCGAGAACGTAGTCCGAAAGGCAAAGACCATCGATTCCGGCCTGGCGAGGGAACTCCCACTCCGCCACCGGCTTGTCCGAGTCCGGCTCGAAGAGCCGAATCGTGTTGCCTTCGGTTCGAGCCGAGAAGAACTGCCATACGCCGCGCGCCGTCATCGCTCCGTTCCGAGCCTCGAGTCTGAGATCGTCGACAATGGCTTCGAGCTTGGCGAGCTTGGCGTCGCCCTGTGCCGCGAGTCGCCGGACCGAGCCCTTGATCCCCAAGTGCTTGCCGAAGAGCATCTGGGGATTGAGCTCCTCCCAGACTTCGTCGAGGTCGAGGTCTTCCGTATGCCTCTGAAGATCCGGCGGCTCCGGTACGTCGACCTCGGAACGAATTGCCGAGCTGCGTTGCGTGGAAGTCGCCCCCGCACTCTGGCGCACCTTTACCTCAGGGCCTTCCCTGTCCTTGGCGATGAACTCGGCAACGCTCGCTTCGAGCGCCGGGCGCTTGGCCTTGTTGGTGAGACGCTCGACCAGATCGAGACCATGCATCGCGTCCTTGGCATAGGTGCAAAGACCGCCGTACTGGGGCGCGATCTTGAGATGAGTGAAGCGCCGGGTCAGGGCCGCGCCGCCAACCAAGAGATCCGCATCGATCTCGACGTCCCTCAGGTCGCCCGCGGTCAGCACCATCTGCTGCGCGCTCTTGACCAGGAGGCCCGAGAGCCCGATGACGTCGGGCCGGTGCTCCTGGGCGGCCTGAATCAGTTGCTCGCTGGGCACACGGATACCCAGGTTGACCACCTCGAAGCCGTTGTTCGCGAGCACGATCTCGACCAGGTTCTTGCCGATGTCGTGAACGTCTCCCTTGACCGTCGCCAAAAGAACCTTGCCCCGCGAGGACCGGTCGGTCTTTTCCATATGCGGCTCGAGTTGCGCCACCGCCGCCTTTATGACCTCGGCGCTCTGCAGCACCTCGGCCACGATCAACTCGTTGTCGTTAAAGAGTCTGCCCACTTCGGCCATACCGCCCATGAGCGGACCGTTGACGATGTCGAGCGGTGTCGGCCACCGGTCGTCATCGAGGGCTTCCGTGATGTCTTCCGCAAGGCCTTCCTTCGAGCCTTCGATCACGGCCCGTGAGAGGCGCTCGTCGAGCGCCAGATCGGTTCGCGAGACCGTCTCGATCGCGGATTTGCGACCGCGGAAGTGCGCCGCAAAGTCGGCCACGGCCTGATCGGCGGCCCCGATGTCGCCGGGCTCGAGGTAGATCAACGAATCGGCGAGCTTCCTCTCTTCGTCGGCGATCTCGGCGTAACGAGCCAGCCGCTGGGTGTTGACAATCGCTGCATCGAGACCGGCTTGGGTCGAATGATGGAGGAACACCGAGTTCAAAACCTCGCGGCCGCTGATCGGAAGCCCGAAGCTGACGTTCGAGATGCCGAGGATGGTCTTGGTCAGCGGGAACTCGGCCTTGAGGGCCCTGACCCCCTCGATGGTCAGATTCGCCGAGCCGATGTAGGTCTCGTCCCCCGTGCCGCACGGGAACACCAACGCATCCCACCAAATGTCCTCCGGAGCAATGCAGAACTCCTCGGTCAGGATCTCGTAGCTTCTCCGAGCCACCTCCAGCTTGCGCTCCACGGTGACCGCCATGCCGCTCCCGTCGATCGTGCCCACGATCAACGCCGCGCCGAAGCGCCGAGCCAGCGGCACGACCTCTTCGAAACGGTTGCGGCCGTCCTCCAGGTTGATCGAATTGAGGATCGCCTTGCCCTGGCAGTACTCGAGCGCCCGCTCCATCACCTTGGCATCGGTCGAGTCGATCATCAGCGGCACCTTGACCAGGCGAACGACACGATCGAGCAGCGCCTCCATGTCGGCCACCTCGTCACGATCGGGGTCCTGCATGCAGATGTCGATCACCTGCGCCCCGCCCTTGACCTGGGCCCTACCAACCTCGGCGGCGGCCTCGAACTCGCCCTCGGCAATCAACCGCTTGAACTTTCGGCTGCCGAGAACGTTGGTACGCTCGCCCACGAAGAGCGGCCGGTTGTCGGCAGTGAGCTCAACGCCCTCGATACCCGAGACGAGGCTGCGCTGATGGACCGCAGGGATCTGCGGCCGGCGGTCTCGGACCAGCTCCGAAAGCGCCGTCACGTGCGCCGGCGTGGTACCGCAACAGCCGCCAACCAGGTTCAACCAGCCGTGACCGAGAAACCGCCCGAACACCTCGACGAAATGGTCCGGGCCCTGATGATAGATCCCTTCCTCGTCGGGAAGACCGGCGTTGGGCACACAGGCGACGCGGCTCCTGGACAGCTCGGACAGTGTCCGCAGATGCTCGGTCATCAACTCGGGCCCGGTCGCGCAGTTGAGCCCGATGTAGAGCAGATCGCGATGCAGCAGCGAAATCGCCAAAGCCTCGGCGTCCTGCCCGGCGAGCATCGTTCCAGTGGTCTCGATGGTCACCGAGACCGCCACCGGGATCTCCCAACCTGCCTCCGCCATGGCACGGTCGATACCGACGATTCCGGCCTTGACATTGCTCGTGTCCTGACAGGTCTCGAGAAGCAGGTAGTCGGCACCGCCGGCCATGAGCCCCAGCGCCTGGACGCGAAAATGCTCGATCAACTCCTCGAAGGTCACCCCGCCGGTGACCGAGATCGCTTTGGTCGTCGGACCCATCGAGCCACACACGAAGCGCAGGCGACCGGCCTCGTCGAAGCGCGCACACGCCGCGCGCGCCAGCTCGGCGGAGCGTCGGTTGAGCTCGAAGGCCCGGTCGGCCAGTCCATACTCGGCAAGCACCAGCGGCGTGCCGCCGAAGGAGTTGGTTTCAACAATGTCCGCTCCGGCCTTTAGATAGGTCTCGTGCAACCGCTCGACGACGTCGGGCCGGACCGCACACAGGTTCTCGTTGCAGCCCTCGAGATCGACGCCACCAAAGTCCGCGGCGGTCAGGTTCTCGACCTGCAGCGCCGTGCCGGTAGCGCCGTCCAAAACCAGAATGCGCTCGTCCAAGGCATCCAGCAGAGCCGCCGTACGTGTCTCCCGGTCGCTCTGCACCGGAACGCTGTGTTTCTGTTCACTCATCGGGACCTTCCTGAAGTGCTAGGTCAATACAACAAATCCGCTTCGTGCATCACGAAGCGGATCAATTTGACCGCCGGACAGTTCGTTGCCGCCTTCCGGCGACCGCATCCCCGCTCTGTTCTTTCGTTCCGAGCGAGATGGCACCTTGGGTGTCCGTCCCAGGTTGCCGCGTCCGGCCTTGTCAACCGAACCACTCCTGATGCAATCGGGAGCCTAGCCCAGGGCCGAAAGAGGTGTCAACTGCCGGGCGCTCAGACGTGGAGCCCATCGAGCAGCATGGAGACCGCCTTCGAGCTCTGCATGACGTAGAAATGGACCGAAGGCACGCCCCGGTTGAGCAGTTCTTCGGTCTGACGACGCGCCCAATCGACCCCCGCCTCGAGAACCTCCGCGCCGGACTCCGCGGCTTCGACCGCGTCCGCGAGCTCCGCGGGGATATCGCAGTGAAAGAAACTCGGCAGGCTCTTGATATGAGTTCGAGTGGTCAGGACCTTGAGCCCGGGGATGATCGGAACGGTGATGCCGGCCGCACGGCACTTTTCTACGTAGTTGAAGTAGTGCTCGTTGTTGAAGAACATCTGGGTGACGATGTATTCGCCCCCGGCGTCGACCTTGGCCTTTACCCGGCGGATATCGCTGTCCAGATTGGGTGCTTCGAAGTGCTTCTCCGGATAGCCGGCAACGCCGACACAGAAGTTCGAGGGCTCGGCGTCGAGGAGAATCTCACCCTCCAGATAGTTGCCTCGATTCATCTCGGCGATCTGAGTCACCAGGTCCACCGCATAGTCGTTGACGCTGCGCCCGGGCTGGAGCGGTTTCTTGAAACCGATGTCGTCCCCCTTGATCGCCAGCACGTTGTCGATACCCAGGTACTTGAGCTCGATCAAGAAGTCCTCGGTCTCCTCGCGCGTGAATCCCTCGCACAGCACGTGCGGCACCGCATCGGTCTCGTACTTGTTTTGGACCAGAGCGCAAAGGCCGAGCGTGCCCGGCCGCTTGCGCTTGATCACGCGCCGGATGCCGTCCCGAGTCTCGTGATAGACCACCTGGGCCGAGTGGCTGGTGATGTCGATGAAGGGCGGCCTGTACTTCGCCAGATCCTCGATCAGGCGCAGAAGTTTCTGCAGGTTCCCACCGCGTAGCGGTGGAATGATCTCGAAACTGATCAGCGGACCCTTGGCACGGTCCAGGTGCTCGATGACCTTCATAGTCCGGAGCGGGAGTATATGGCAGCAGGAAGCGGTCAGGACCCTCTCTTGAATCCGAGCAAGACACCCAGCATGCCGACTGCCAGATCCGGGAACTCGAGATTCCTCCCGGGAACTGCGATCTGGAGAATCTCGAGCAGCACGCAGTACGCCAGAAGCGCGGCAATGAGCCGACTTCTCCTGCCCGCCTCCTGCCCCGGGCCTGCATACCCGTGTGCGGCAAGGAATGACAAACCGAAAAACAGGATGAAATGAACGCCGAGCTCGATGACGGCCTCGAGCGCCTCGGACAGTCCGGCTTCCGGCAGGTTGTGGCCCGGCATGAGCAACAGAGCCGCGGTGCCCAAAGCCCAGACCACGGTGAGCGCTCGGGAGTCCTTCATGGCCTTATGATTCCCTGCGGGGAAACTGATGAAAGCCTATCCCAAGCGTCTTGCCGCCGCCGTTCTCGCTCTGGCGCTCGCGACGGTCAGTCTGCTCTCGTACATCTCGTGGACCCGCTCGCGAGAGCGGCTGACCGATCTACTCGGCGAGCTCGGCACCGGCGCCCGCGAGCCCGGAGTTCTCATCGATGTCCGGCGCGAACCAGACATCTTGCGAGCCCGGCTCATGGTCGCGCGTGCGCTGCTGGCCGACGAGCTCGACCGGCGCTGGCTCGCCGAGCTCCCGGCGGAGCATCGAGATCAGGCCGAAGCTCTATCACGGCTAAAGCTCGCCGTCGCCCGCTCAATGGCCGTCGAGACTCTCGAACGGAGGCCCGCATCCTGGCAAGCCCGAATGATCCTGGCCGGCTCAACCTATTTGCTCGAGAGTCGGCGCGGAGATCCGAAGCGCTGGAGCGACCGGGCGAGTTGGGAAGCTCCCTTGATCTCCGCGATGCAGAGAGCCCCGAGCCAGGCCGAGCCGAGTCGAATCCTCGGTGCCGCGTATTTGAACGAGTGGTCGCTCATGACGTCGGAAGAGAAGCAGTTCGCTGTCGAAGTGCTCAGGAAGGCGTTCCAGGACCGCTCTACTCTGGAGCAGCTTCTCGCAGCCTGGCTCGGTCGCGCGGACTCGCTCGAACAGGCCTTCGAGCTCATTCCGGCCGACACCATCAGTTGGAAACGAGTCGAGAATCACTTCATCGCGAGAAACGACTGGCAGCGCGCTTGCCAGGCCCGACTTCGCGGTCGCGCCATTCTGACGGCCTACTTCGATGACCTGCTCGACCAGGCAGCCAAGCGGCTTGCCGGGGGAAACTCGCGCGTGGCTCGATACCAATGCGTGCAGGTACTCGAGAGCGCGCCCGTGGGCCCGGAGCACGCGCAGACTCTGGTTCGCACACTCGAAACGCTACCTGCTGGCCCCATCCCGCCCGGTCCCCGCCAACGCGCCAGACTCTGGCTCGAATGGGCTCACCGCGAGTGTCTACTCAACACCTGTCCACTACCCGAGGCCACCGTGCGGCGGCTTCAGACCCTCGGCCAGTTCAGAGCGTCATCGGACGCCGCGTGGCTCGCCGAGCTGGCGGGTAACGTCGGTAGCGCCGACTACTACGCACGTACCGCTCTCGTCCCAAGAACCGAGGAATGGACCCCTTACCTCCTGCAGAAAGCCAACCGCCTGGTCGCTGAGGGCAAGCCGGGCGAAGCGGAACAGACACTGAGTCTAATTCATCCCAACTGGGCCGAGCGCGCAGTCGTGCGTTCCGTGCGAGGGAGAATCCGGCAGCGTCAACAGCCGGCAAAGACGAACCAGGAGCTCGACGATTGGCAGAGCAAAAGCATTTCTCAGGAGCGGCGTGTCTGGTTTCGCGAGTATTCCTGGCAGAACCCTCCCGACAAAGTGCGACTTCGATTCGGCTACGTCGACCCCGCCGGCGCAGCAGTGGAGATCTCGTGGTCGAGCAAGCTTCAGGGATGCCGCGCAGTCGATGTCGGAGCGCGACTTTCCATCGAGGCGCCGGACTCAGCCGGCTTCCACACCCTCGAGATAGAGCCGATCGCCGGTCGGCACGCTCGCCCGACAGCGATCGAGCTCATTGATTAGGTCGGGTAGATCGGGTAGATCGGGCGCGCGCCCCGATCGCGGCAGCCAAGATCGCCGTTAGAACGAACGCGTTCGCGGGCAGGCTGAGGCCGAAGTCGACCGTCTCGTGTACGGCGACGGCGGCAAGACAACTCAGCGCGGTGGAATACGTCAAGCGGTCATCTGTTCTCAGAGCGGCCCGCATTCTGCGGACAAGGGTCAGCAGGAGAGAACCGACACCCGCCGCCGCCAGAGCAAGGCCCAAGAGACCTGCCGTCACGACGAGCTCGAGGAAGTCGTTGTGTGCTTTCGCCCATCTCACCGCTTCGACATTCGACGGTTGCACCAGCGGAAACGCAGCATCAAAACTCCCCAGCCCGGTACCCACCAAGGGGAACTCGCGAGCTAGATCGATGGCGCTGCGCCAGACCGTCAGACGACTACTCGACACTACCTCGAACCACGAGGTTCCGGTAAGGCGACCGAACGCCGGTCCGACGCCAATCCAGGAAAGGTATCCCAAGGAAACAACGCCGACCGCGGCGGCGATCGCAACGGGCACCAAGCGCCGCCCCCTAGGCAAGATCGTCAGTTGCACCAGCAGACCCACCAGCACCGCTACCAGAGCCGCACGGGAACCGGTGAAAGCGATGGCGGCCAGGACCAGAAGAAGCAACGTAGAGAACACGACCACCGCGATCGCTCGCGTCTCCCAGCTTCTGAATCGGCGTTGCGAGAGCACGGCTCGAAGGACAGCCGCCAGAGCAATGCACGCCGCCATCTCGAGCAGCACGCACAGATGATCGGGGTTGAGGTACGAGCCGCGCAACCGGGGCACCTGACCGGACAGCCACGGCCTCAAACCAAGCACTATTTGGACACTCGCTGAGGCGAGCACTGCGGCCGCAAGCAGGCGGCGACCGCTTCTACGGCGTCCAACGCGTGCGGCGCCGAATGCCAGGGCACCAAGAACCAACATATCCAGTGCAACCTCCCGAGAAGCCGACGGATTCAACGAGAGGGCAATCCAAGTCCGTTGCTCCGCGCCGATTGCCGCTGCCGCCTCGCCCGCCAATTGCGCGTGCCCGGAGGACAGAGCTTCGACCAGTCCTCTCGGCCAGGCCAAGCTCTGCAGGAGCGCGACCAGCGCGAGCGCAACCAGGACCGCCAAGAGTCGGTTCAGCTCGTGCCGAGGACGAAGTCTCCTTCGACCCAGAAAGCTAAGCGCGAAGACGGCAAGCGCGGCCAGGCGAACAACCAGAGTCCCGAGGGGCGTCGCCCCACCATAGAGCAGCGGAACGACGACGACCGCGATGCAGAGCACGTACGTGGTCGTCCTCCCGCCCGACGGTACTATTGACTGCCGAGAACGCATCAGGAGCCAAGAGTACCGAGCCGAAGCGAGGAGCCCAACTGAATGCCGATAAGAACCGTCACCTTTTGCCTGCTTACGCTCTGTGTCAGTGTACCGGCAAGATCGCAATTCACTCAGTACACGGCTCCGGGCTCTCGGCTTAGAACTCCAGAGAGCCTCGCCGATAGCGTGCAGCGCGCCGCCGGCGAAGCTCGATGGCGGCTCGGGCCATTGCGTATCGATCCCCGTTTTTCCCTCACCAACGTCGGCTACGACGAGAATGCCTTCAGTTCGCCGGACGAGTCGACCAGAGTCAACGACTCACATGCCACTGTAGGAGCCGGGATCGTCGGTTACCTTCCCCTGGGATCGAAATCCGTATTCTCGGCCTTCCTGACACCGGAATATAGCTGGTGGCAGGACTCCGAGGATCTGCGCCAGTTCAACCTCAACTCGGGTCTGGCCTGGTTCGGCAACTTCAACAGGCTCAGACTCGCGGCCAACGCGAGCAGCACTGAACGAGAACGGCCCCTGAGCAATGAGCTCGAGGCTCCTGTTCAGATCGCGCAAGACAGCCTCGCATTAGCCCTCGCCATCAGGATGACCCGGAGACTCGCGATCTTCGGGGAGTCGAGATCGATCAAAGCAGAGCACGACCGAGACGCCGAACAATTCGTTCCGGAACTGGACCTTCGCTCACTCGACCGGGATTCGAGCCGGCAAAGCTACGGCCTCGAATTGGCGGGCTCGAGAGTCGTTCTGGGCCTCGGATACAGGACAATCGAGGTCGATTTCCTCGTCGAAACAAACAGGTCGAACGACGGTTCCGGGCCGATGGCCAGATTCGCCTACCAGACCGGCAGGCTGCAGATGAACGTCGAGTGGGCGAACCTCCGTATCGACTACGATGATCCGCTACTTGGCGACACCGAGCAAAGCATCGGCACCGCCAACCTGATCTACAAACTTCGTGCTGCCACCACGGTCGCCCTACGTGCCCAAGAAAGCTTGTCATTTGCGGTGTCCTCGCCAACCGGAATCGTAGAGAGTCGGTTCGCCGGCGTCGCTTTGAACCATGATTTCAGCAGTCGATTCAGCGCGGGTGTGTTCGCGGACAATGGCACGTCGACCTTTGTCGAGCCGGAGAGCAGCGAGCGCGAAGACGACCTCGAGGCCTTGGGACTCACGGCGGCACTCAAGCTCTCGGACAACTTCACCTTGACCGGTAGGTTCAGCGAAGAGACGTGGGACTCCAACCAACCGCAATTCAATCGATCCAACACTCGACTAGGGCTGCGAATCGAGCTGCACGAAGAGCTGCTACCTTGGTAACCCCCTGTTGCCCATGTTGTAGGATCCGCGAATGATCCAGCCTTCGCCACAGCTCCTGTTGCGTACGGTCGGATGGGTCATTCTCGCTCTACTTCCCCTGCCAAGCACCGGCCAGATCGACGAATCGGCTGCTTCCTACCGAATCGGACCGAATGATCTCGTCTCGATTGAGGTTCTGGAGGACGAATCGCTCAATGCGGAGACCCGGATCACGGACATCGGAACCATCGAGCTGCCCCCTATCGAACCGATCGCGGTCAGCGGTTTGACAACCGCACAGGCGGCGCGCGTGCTCGAAGAGGCTTTCGAGAGGTACCTGCAGCGAGCCACGGTAACGTTGCGCGTCATCGAACACCGATCCCAGCCGATCACCGTGCTCGGTGCGGTAAGGAAGCCCGGCGCACTTCCTTTCTCCGGTCGTTGGACGTTGCTCGACGCGATCAGAGAATCGGGCGGCTTGGCCGAGAGCGCCGGCGGCAGGATCCTCATCCTGCGTAGGTCAGCCAATGGGCTTTCGGATCAGCTCGAAATCGATTCTAAGCGTCTGCTGGAGCTGGGCGATCCCGACGTCAACATAGCCCTGAAGCCCAACGACCTGATCAACGTCCCGGCTGCGACAAACGTAACCATCTACTGCATGGGGGAGGTCCAGAACCCGGGCGCGGTCGTGTTCCGAAGCACCGACCAGATCACGCTGGTTGCGGTCCTGGCGCGAGTCGGAGGCCGTTCGGAGCGCGCCTCGAACAGCATCGTAGTGCGTCGCTCCGGTTCCGGCGAGGAGATAAGGGCTGACTACAAAAAGCTACTGAGCGGGCGCCAGGCCGACATAGAGCTTCGAAACGGCGACGTCGTGGTCGTCAAGGAGTCCTTTTTTTGAGCACCGGCGAGGTCATGCTCGAGGCTCCGGAGCGGCCCCACAGGCCGATCACGTCGAGCTTCGACATGCGCGAGTATTTGCAGCTGATCATCTCGCGCTGGCGCCTCCTGGCCATTGTCGTGGCTCTGACGACGAGTATCGCTCTACTTCACTTCTACATCACGCCTGCCGAGTATCGGGCCTCGACGCTGCTCCAGATCGAGCAGCGCAGCCCCCTTGCCCTCAACGACGAATCGAATCCCTACCTCGAGGCGTTTCTCACCCAGAAGTACTACCCGACTCAGTACGAGCTCCTCCGAAGCCGCGGAATCGCCGAGCGGGTGGTTCAGAGTCTCGACTTGGGAGCCGACCTCGGGTTGGACTCTCCTCCAGATCTCGCTCTCGGCGGATCGGAAGCGACCGATGCCACCGAGCTCGCCCGTCTTGCTCGGCGCCTGCTGGGCGGCATCAAGGTCACGCCGATTCTGAACACCGAGCTCGTGCGGTTGAGCTACACCTCTTCGGACCCGGAGCGGGCCGCCGAGCTCGCCAACGCATTCGCCCGGGAGTACATCAGCTGGAGCATCGAGAGCCGCTCGGACGTCGTCAGCAAGACCTCTACGTTCCTGGGCATCGAGCTGCAGAACGTCAACGAGGAGCTCCAGCAGAAAGAAAAACAGCTGGAGGAGTACTCTCGCCTCGCCGACATTGTCACGCTCGATCCGGCATCCAACCCCACCCTGCAGCGACTCGACAGTTTGAATGGTCAGCTTCTGAACGCTCAGGGTGCTTTGAGGGAGAAGGAAGCCCGCTCCCGAGACCTCCCCGAGCTTCCACGTGACCGAGTGGCGGATGACGAGTCGAACGGGCTGATTACCGAACTGCGCCGTGAGCGGTTGAGGAAGCAGGCCGACTACGACGCCAAGCTGCAAATCTACAAGCCGGACTGGCCCGCCATGGTCGAGCTCAAAGCTGCCATCGAAGATGGTGAGCGGGCCTACTCGCAGGCGGTCGACAAACACTATGCAGACGCCGAAAGCCGCTATAGAGCGGAATACTCGGCGGCCCGATCCCAGGTCAGGAGAATCGAGCGAGAGATCGACCAGGTGAAGTCCGAAGCAATGGATCTGAGCTCCGCCTCGGTCGAGTACAACAACCTGCGAATGGAGATCGAGGCCAGGCGCGCCAAGAAGGACGACATCCTGCGACAGTTGTCCGCGGCCAACACCTCCGCCCGGATGTTTCGCCAGCGAGAATCGAACGTCCGGGTGGTCGAGCAAGCCCTGGTACCCACCCGGTCGTTCAGGCCCTCGCTCAGGCTCGATCTGGGTACCGGGGTGTCGGGCGGACTCGCGCTCGGGATCGGTCTGATCCTACTGTTGCACTTCCTGGATCGAACCATCAAAACGCCGGAAGAGATGGAGAAGCTCCTCGAGCTTCCCCTTCTCGGGGTCATTCCGGATGTAAGTGAGACATCGAAGGGCTACGGCTTGGCCGGCTACTACGGCTACCGCAGGCGGTCGCAGGCCGCCCTGGCCGGCGATTCCGTCCGCCAGATCGAACTGCTGCCGGCCGTCCACCCTCGCCAGGCGGTCTCGGAGGCGTATAGATCCCTGCGCACCGCCCTTCTCCTCTCGAGTGCGGAGAAGCTCAATCTCATCTCGATTACTTCGGCCGAGTCGGGCGAGGGGAAGACGGCAACCGCGGCAAACCTCGGTACCGTACTGGCTCAACTCGGCAAACGGGTGCTTCTCGTCGACGGCGACTTGCGCAAGCCTCGAATGTTCAAGGTGTTCGAAGTCTCCAACCGAGCCGGGCTCGTCAACTTCCTGACCGGCTCAGCCCAGCCCGAAGGCCTTATTCTGCAAACGAACGTCGACAACCTGTTCCTGTGCCCGGCGGGCCCACATCCACCCAACCCTTCCGAGCTGCTTGCTTCGGATCGAATGCGAGCGTTTCTCTCGTTCGCTCAAGCGAACTACGACTTCGTGATCGTAGATACTCCCCCCGTCCTCGCGGTTACCGACGCGGTGCTGGTCGGGGCCATGTGCCATGGAGTAATCCTCTGCTTCCGCGCCAACAAGGCCGCCCGAGACGATCTTCAGACCTGCAGAGACCGGCTGCTCAGAGCGGAAGTGCGAATCCTCGGTACCGTGCTCAACCGCTATGCGCCGACGCGCTCCGGAGGCTACGGCCGCAGGTACTACTACTACGAGTCGTACGGCGAGGAAGTGGAAAGCTCCTCGGCCGCTTGATGATCGACATTCATTCGCACATTCTGGCGTCTGTCGATGACGGCGCCGACAACCTCGACGTGGCGGTTCAGATGTGCCGCCGGGCGGCGACCGACGGCTGCACGGCGATGCTCGCCACGCCTCATCAACGAACGCCGAGTTGGTGGAACTGTGAGCCCGGTGAGCTTCTAACTCGGCTCGATACCCTCCAAGCCGCGGTCGGCGACACGCCGCGCCTTTACCTGGGCGCAGAAGTGCGCGTCGACCCCAGCCTCCTCGGTGCCCTAGCCGAGTCCGACCGCGGCGGCACTCTGACTCTTGCGGGCTCGAGCTACTTGCTGCTCGAGTTCAATCGACGCGGCTTGAACGGACTCGACGCCGAGGGGCTCAGCCACGAGCTCCGTTTGGAGGGCTGGCGTCCGATCTTCGCGCACCCCGAGTTCATTCCCGACCTGGCGTCCGATTTCGACCTGATGCGCAGGCTCGCGGACAACGGCGCTCTGTTTCAACTGACCGCAATGAGCCTGACCGGCGGATTCGGTCGGCGCGTTCGCTCGCTGTCCGAGAGAATGTTGGCGGCCGGCTTGATACAGTTCATCGCGAGCGATGCGCACGATCTGTCCGGGCGGCCACCTGGGCTGAGCCGAGCTTTTCAACACCTCAGCAGGACATATGGCGAAGCGTTCGCGAGGCGACTGACTCTGGACAACCCGCAGGCAGTCATCAACAATCGTCCCATCCACTAGCGATTCGAGTTCGACCTTACCGATGAACGCGACCAAGTTCCTTCCTGCTGTGGCGCTGCTCTCGGTCGTTGCGGGCCTGGTGCCACGGACGGCCGCCGCCGTCGACCCTTTCTACACGCGACTTCTCGACCAGGGGGTCCGAGATCTGGAGCTCGGCCGGACGAAGCAAGCGCAAGATAAGCTTCGCACGGCCTGTTTCGGCTTTCTCGACGAACCAACGCTCCTCGCCGAGGGGCTGATCCAGCTCGGCCGGGCGCAGGCAAGCGACGGCAACACGGCCGAGCTCCTCGAGACAGTCGAACGACTGGCGGAGATCGAGGATCGCTTCAATGCCTATTCCGGCATCGACGGCGCTCTCAAAGCGGTCTTCGAGAACGCGCTCCAAGCAACGCTCTCCAAAAGCGACCTCGAGCGAGTGCCGATGTTCTCGCACTTGGCGGCGGCGCCCGAACCCCGGATGCCGGACACCCAACCTCGGCCCCAGAGGCGGCGGAGGAAGGCGCTCGAGCGGCAGCTTACCCAGAATCCGGACGACGCCGAAGCTCTCTTGGCACTCGCCGAGGTGCACCACCGAAGCGGCCGACTCGCGCCGGCGAGCGAGCTCCTCGACAGACTGCTGGTGGCACAGCCCGGCAACGAGCGGGCCCTCTGTCTGCGCGCCGAGATCGCGGCCGACCGCGAAGAATGCGAACCGGTTCTGGCCGCCCTCAGCGGTTGCGCTACTCTCACCGCGAGCAATCTGGGAGCGGCATTCGTCATCGACTGCCTGGTCTCGGCCGGACGCTCTCCTGAGGCCGCGGCTCTGCTCGAAGCTCTGCCGATCGAGAGACGCCAGGCACCCAGAGTCGCCCGGGCGGCGCGGAGGATAGAGACAACCGACGACTCGCTTGCGACATCCCCCGACGAGTCCTCGACGCAGGAGCCGGGCGCCGCGGAAAGGGTCCCGCCCGAGCTCGAGGACGACGCGCCTCGGAAATCCCGAACGGATCTCCCGGAGATCAAGATCGGGCTCTCTTTGGAAGAGCGCATGCGCAGACTGCGCGAAGAGATCGCGGCAAGCCGGTTCCGAGAGCATCTCGACCGGACCATGGAGAACGCCATCCAGCTGGCCAACGACTACCCCGATTCCCCGCAGGCTCAGTACCTTGCCGCCGAGGTCGCCTACCTGTCATCCGATTGGCGATCGGTGCTGGAGTACTTCGATCGGGGCGGACGACCGTCGGGTGATCGGCCCGAGCTCCTCTTCTACCTGGCGGTCGCGACCTACGAGATCGGGGACCCCGAGGAGGCCGATTCGATCCTCCGAGAAGCCCTGCCGAACCTGCCGAAAAGTCCATTCGTCGACGGCTATATCGCCAGGATCCTGATTCCGCCTTCACTGTGAAGTACTTTCTTGACGAACTCCGAGCCGGCCGCGTAATCTACTTTTGTCGCTTCCTGAAGGCGGCTCAGCTATGGGAGCTGTGAGAATGAGTATCAGACAAGGGGTTCTTTATCTAGGCACAGCCGCCGCACTGTTTCTTGCCCCGGGCGCCTCGGCCCTGGAGATCAGTACCAAGCCGCTCGAGTGCCTTCCCAGCGAATCGACCATCGGCTACTCAGCGCAGGTCGCGCCCGAGATCGATGGAAGCGAACAGGCTAGGCTCTATTTCCGGCGCTTGAATCGAACTGGGGCTTTCTACTGGGTCGAAATGAACGCGAAAGGCGACGGCAACTACTGGGTCGTCTTCCCGAAGCCCGAAGAGCGGGAACAACAGGAGCTCACCGACGAATGGTGGGAGATTCTCCAAACCCGCGACTGGATGAAAGGGAATGATCGGGAGTGGCTGGAGGACTGGCTGGAGGCTCAGAAGCACGAGGCCGCCGAGTTCTATGTGGCCGTGGCCGACGTCACGGGAACGGAAATCAGCCGCTCGGAGACCAAGCTCGTCCAAGTGCTCGACTACGAAGATTGCCGCTTCGCGCTCGACCCGTTCGAGCTCGGGCAATCCCAGAATCTCACGGTCGGTGAAACCACCGAACTGCAACAGGGCCGGGAGGTCTTCCACTGGTTGTGCGACGGCATCGTGAGTCGCACGAATTCCATCGGTGTGCTGCGAGCCGATGAAACTTGCCGGGCCTGTGTTGTCGCCGGCTGGCTGCCCATGGCCAGCGCCGCGGGCGCCCTTGTGGCCGGCACGACCATCGATAGAAGAGAGCCCCGTCGCGCGTCGGATATCCAGCCCTGAAGTCGCGGCTGGTGCCAGCAGCCGGCACACGTCTGACAACGAGCTGTCGGGACAATGGGCGACTCTTTGGCCCGGGGGAGCGATTTGAAGAAACCCAGAATCTTCATTTCCACCTCATCCTTCGGACGGGTCTCGCCCGAGCCTCTCGATGCCCTCGACCGAGCCGGTTACAGCTACCGGTTGAACCCGCACAGTAGAAAACTCGAAGCCGAAGAAACCCGCGAGGCCCTGGCCGGTGTCGATGGCTTGATAGCCGGCACCGAGCTTCTCGACCGCGGGATCTTGACCGCGGCGGACAGCCTGAAAGCCATCTCCAGAGTCGGAACCGGCCTCGAGAGTGTCGACCTGGTCGCGGCCGAGGAGCTGGGCATCCGGGTCTCGACCACGCCCGACCCGCCCGCGCGCGCTGTCGCCGAGCTCGCCCTCGGAGGGCTGCTGGCCGTTCTCCGCCATCTGGTTCCAGCCGATCGAGACCTGCGCCGGGGCAGCTGGCAAAAGCCGATGGGACAACTGCTGTCGGGCAAGACGGTCGGCATCATCGGAACCGGTCGCGCCGGTCGGGCCCTGGTCGATCTTCTGAGTCCCTTTCACTGTCGACACCTTGCAGTCGATCTGCAGCCAGATCCGGCCTGGGCACAGCAGAACGGCGTCGAGTACACCCGGATCGATTCTCTGCTGACGGCCAGCGATGTAGTTTCGTTGCATGTTCCGCTCTCGCCCGAGACCCGCAACCTGCTTGACCGGCGCCGGATCGAGTTGATGAAGCATGGCGCCGTCTTGGTAAATTGCGCTCGCGGCGGCCTTGTGGACGAAGCGGCTTTGGCCGAGAATCTACGCGACGGCAGACTCGCCGGCGCGTACCTGGATGTTTTCGAGGACGAGCCCTACCACGGAGGCCTGATCGAGTTGCGCAACACACTTCTCACTCCGCACATCGGTTCCTACGCCGCGGAATGCAGGCTCCAGATGGAGCTCGAGGCGGTCGAGAATCTCGTGCGTGCGCTGGCGGAAGCAGGAGATACGGAATGAGCCGAGCCCTGGTCACCGGCGGCTCCGGTTTTCTCGGCAGCTTTATCGCCGACGAGTTGGTCCGCAGCGGTTTTGAAGTTCGGATCTTCGATCGAGATTCTTCGCCGTACCTGATCGAGGGTCAGGAGATGGTTCCCGGCGACATCCTCGACACCAACGAGGTCCGTCGAGTGGCCGAGGGGTGCTCGGTGATCTACCATCTCGCTGCCCTGGCCGATCTCGATCAGGCTCACGGCGAAGCGCTCGAGGCTGCCCGCCACAACGTGCTCGGCACGATCAACGTTCTCGAGGCAGCGCGTCAAACCGAGGTCGAGCGGCTGGTCCTGGCCAGCACGGTCTATGTCTACAGCCGAGCCGGCGGCTTCTACAGGTGCTCGAAACAGGCGGCCGAATCGTTCGTGGAAGAGTACGAACGGCAATACGGCCTTCCCTATACCATTCTCCGCTATGGCAGCCTCTACGGTCCCAGAAGCGGCGACTCCAACGGCGTCTATCGCCTGCTCAAGGAAGCCGTGCGGACCGGCAAGATCGCGCACCATGGTACGCCCGAAGACACCCGAGAGTACATCCACGTTCGAGACGCCGCCCGCCTGAGCGTCGAAGCTCTCGGCGATGAGTTCGTCAACCGCCACCTTACGATTACCGGAAACCACCCCACCCGGCTGAAAGACCTCTTCGTGATGTTCGGTGAGATTCTGAGCAAGGAGCTCGAGATCGAGTACCGCGCCGACGAGACCGATCAAGAGGATCGCCGCTACAAAGTCACTCCCTACGCCTACATGCCTCGCATCGGTCGCAAGTTGACCTCGCGCCACACGGTGGACATGGGTCAAGGGATCCTGGAGCTCATCCACCAGATCGACCAGGGGGCCTAGGCGGAAAGGTCGGGCTAGTGAACGCCGCGATCATCACCGCACGCGCGGGCAGCAAATCGATCCGCGACAAGAACGTCCACCCGGTCGCCGGAGTGCCGCTGGTGGCCTATCCGACACGCGCGGCCCTCGGCGCCAACAGCGTCGATCGGGTTTTCGTCTCCACCGATGGCCAATCGATCGCCGATGTCTGCTCCGATCTCGGCTGCGAGATCATCTGGCGTCCCGACGACCTGACCGGCGACCAAGTCAACCACGGCGACGTCATCCGCCATGCCGTCGAATGGGTCGACGACAGGAATCCGGAGCTGGAGAACGTCGTCATCCTGCTCGGCAATACCGTAATGGTCGACGCGAAGCTCATCGACCGGTGCCTGGAGATCCTTGGCACCGACAACGAGCTGGACTCGGTAATGACCGTTTGGGAAGCCGCCGACGACCACCCCTTGCGAGCCTTGGAGATCGTTGACGACCTCGTACGACCCTACGGCGACCCGGATCGCCAAGTCTCGACCGAGCGCCAATCGTATCCGAAGGCCTACTACTATGACCAGGGTGTCTGGGCGTTCAGAAAGGACTGCGTGCGGCGGCGTGAGGGGCCGAATCCCTGGTGGTGGATGGGTAGGCGTTGCAGGCCACTGATTCGGCCCTGGGTGACCGGACGCGACATTCACTCGACCCTGGACCTCGGCATCGCGGGATGGTGGCTCAGCCGGCCCGATGGCAGGGAAGAGGCCCAGGAATAGCGGCACGCTGTGACCGAATCAGACAGCTCCCCGGCGGCTATCCCGTCCCGGTCGCTGCTGCCCGAGGCAGCCGGGTTGCGTGCTGTCTTCTTCGACTTCGACGGCGTTATTCTCGAATCGGCCGCAATCAAAGACAACGCCTTCCTGGAGTTGTTCTCCCATCTCCCCGAGCACGTGGGCCGTATTCTCGAGCATCACCGAGACAACCTCGGGCACTCCAGATTCGAGAAGTTCGAGTGGATCTATCGCGAGATCCTTGGTCGCGAGCTCGACGAAGAGGAGTCCCGAGCGTTGGGGGAGCGCTTCTCGGCTCTGGTCGAATCCAAGGTGTCCTCATGCCCGATGGTGCCGGGAGCTCTGAGCCTGCTCGATGCGCTTCATGGCCGCTTGGAGTGTTTCGTAGCGTCCGCAACGCCGCAGCGGGAGCTCGAGAACATCATCGAGAGCCGGGCGCTCGGTAAGTACTTCCGCGGAATATGCGGCGCGCCGCCGGCCAAGACCGAGATCTTCGCCCGGCTTCTCGATCGCCACAGACTCGAGCCGCACCAGGTGCTCGCCATCGGCGATGGAATCTCCGACTATCGTGCCGCCGAACGCACCGGCGTTCACTTTGTGGCCCGCGCCTGTGTTTCGAGCCATCAAGACTGGTCCTCGATTCCGGTGGTAGCGGTCTCCGATCTGAGCGAGCTACTCGAACCGCTTGGAGTGAGCCGGATTGATTGAGGACTCGCAGCAGGTTCCGTCTCCGGCACCGGAGGTGATCCAGGAAGCCGGATACCGCTTTCCCTATCACTACGTGCCGCGGCTCACCGACGCCGGCTTCGTTCAGTCGGTCACGCTCAGGTGGGGCTACCTGTACTGGTCGTACCTTGGCGTCGTCCTGGGCTGCATCGAGAAGCTGCAGCCCAAGTCGCTGCTGGACGTGGGCTCGGGCGACGGCCGGCTCGTGGCCGAGGTCACGGCACGATTGCCGCGCACGCGAGCCGTCGGCGTCGACACCTCCGAGCGGGCCGTGGCGCTGGCACGAGCAATGACGCCCGGCGCGGAGTTTCGGGCAGGTGACGTGACCGCGCCCGGCTTCCTGGACCAACGGTTCGACGCGATCACCATGGTCGAGGTTCTCGAGCACATTCCGATTCAGCAGATCGCGACCCTTCGTGCGACGCTCCGGAACCATCTCGAGTCTCGCGGCCGACTCATCGTAACGGTCCCGACCAAGAACCTGGGAATGCACCCCAAGCACTACCAGCACTTCGACATCGAGTCCCTGATCGCGGCGCTCGAGCCCGACTTCGCGCTCGAAGATGCGTCCTATCTCAATCGCCACAGCAAGCTCTGCAAGCTGTTCGACCGAATCCTGACAAACCGTTTTTTCGCGGTTCGCGAGCCACGGCTGCTCGCCTGGTTCTTTCACGTCTATAAGCGCCGATTCCTTTACGCCGACCCGAGCTCGGCGATGAGAATACTCGCGGTCTTCAAGGCAGCTTAGTGCCATCCTTGACTCACAGAGCTTTCTCCGGCGCTCTCTGGACGGCCTCGGGGTGGGGCCTGAGCGCCGTATTCCAACTCGCGTTCGGCATTGTCATCGCTCGAATCCTGGGCCCAGAGACTCTCGGCATCTACGCAGCCGCCCTCGTCGTCATCAGGTTTTCCAACCTCTTCGCCAACATCGGCATCGGCCCCGCTCTGGTTCAACGTGAGAACCTCGAGACTCGCCACATCAGAACCGGTCTTGCCATCACCCTCGGCCTGTCTCTCCTGGTCGCGGGAGCCACCTGGCTGGGTGCCCCCTTCCTCGCCGGTTTCTATCGAATGCCCGAAGTCAAGGACGCCATCCGCACGCTGGCACTGGTTTTTCCTTTGAGGGGACTCGCCGCGATGCCGCAGGCGCTATTGCAGCGCGATCTCGAGTTCCGCCGACTCGCGGCCATCGAGGCCTCAGCCTATCTGCTCGGCTTCGGCGTCGTCGCGGTCGCACTCGGTCTGGCCGGTTTCGGTCTCCACGCGCTGATTCTCGCGACCGTGACACACGCCGCTCTCGAGCTCGCGCTCTTGTCATGGGTTCGGCCCTTTCCGCTGATCCCGCTGCCGAGCTGGTCTTCGGCCCGCGAACTACTCAGCTTTGGCGGAGGGATTACGCTCGCGGGCATTTTCGGCTTTCTCGCCTTCCAGGGCGACAAGCTGCTCGTCGGGCGACTGCTGGGCGCCGGCGCCCTCGGCTTGTACTCGCGCGCCTACAGCCTGGTCGCGACCTCGACACGTCTCTACCAGAAGATCGCGACCACCGCCTTCTTTCCGCTTCTGTCCCGACTTCAGGACGATCGCGTGCGTCTCGGTCGTGGCTTTCGCCGCGGACTGGCACTGAACGCCATTTCGGTGCTTCCCTCGAGTGTGGTCTTGTATGTGGTGGCGCCCGAGCTGATCGAAGCTCTCCTGGGCCAGGAGTGGCTCGGTGCCATTGCTCCGTTTCGCATCTTGGTGCTCTTTTTCTTTCTCCGCACCACGGCAAAGCTGTGTGGCCCGGTAGTCATGGCGGCGGGCAAGGTCTACGAGCTGGCTCTGATACAGGGTGTCTTCGCCATCCTGGTGGTCTGCGGCGCCTGGCTGGGGAGCCGCTGGGGAATCGGTGGGGTGGCGGGTGGCGTGGCAATTGCGATCGTCGGCCACTCGGTGCTGCTTCTCCACACGAGTCTCCGTCTGACCGGAGTCGCTTGGTCGGAGGTCTTCGGGGCCTGGTTCCGCCCGGCCGTGCTTGCCCTCCTCTTTGGAGCGCAAAGCTGGCTTCTGATCGAGGTCGCTGGATCCTGGTTCACGTCCCCCGCGACCATCGTCGCCGCGACCCTGCTTCCGCTCGCGATCACCTTGACGGTGGCGTTTCTGATCGCACCCCGCCTCCTCCTTGGAGACGACACGCTCGAAGCTCTTCGGCAACTGCGCTTCTTCAGGGTGTTAGAGGACAAGGTTCTGCACCGTTTCCACAGGACCGCGTCATGAGGGTCGCCTATCTCTCGTCGAGCTACGTGCCGTCGCGCCGCGCCAGCAGCGTCCAGGTCATGAAGATGTGCGCGGCCTTCTCGAGGGCCGGCCACGAGGTTCACCTGGCCACCAAGCGCAATCTCTCCCGCCAAGAAGTCGATGTCTTGGACGACTTTGCCTTCTACGGCGTCGCCGAAGACTTCGAGCTCACCAAGATAAAGCGGCCGGCCGCGCCCGGAGGCGGTCTCGTATACGGGACCGGTCTCTCGAGGTTTCTGCGCGCGAGCCGCTCTCGTTTCGACCTCGCCTACTGTCGAGATCTCTACGGAAGCTGGCTCGCGACCCGGCTTTCGATACCGACCGTATTCGAAGCCCACGAACCCCTTCCCGGACCCGCCCAGCGGATGCTCCTGAGACTGGTTCTCCGCCCGGAGAGTTTCAAGCGCCTGGTCGCGATCTCGCAAGCCCTGGCCGAGGATTATTCGCGACTCTACCCTGAGCTGGCCGGCGCGGACCTTCTCATTGCTCACGACGGCGCGGACCCCGTCCCCGGCTCAGAGGACAGCGCTACGCCCGACCGAGCCGAGCGCGACACCATGGTCAAGTTCCGTGTCGGCTATGTCGGGCAGCTCTATCGTGGCAAGGGACTCGAGATTCTCGTGCCCCTCGCCGGTCTCTTGCCGAACACCGAGTTTCAAATCGTGGGCGGCACGAGAGAAACCCTCGCACACCTCTCCGGACGCGACCTACCACCCAACCTGAGATTCTGCGGATTCCAGCCACCGGGACGAATGACCGGTCTCTATGACTCGTTCGACGCGGTCGTCATGCCCTATCAGCCGCAGGTGGCCGTAGCGGGCGGGCGTTCGGACGCGGGGCGCTGGATGTCGCCTCTCAAGATGTTCGAATACATGGCCGCCGGCAAGCCGATCGTGTCTTCCGATCTGCCTGTGCTGCGCGAGGTTCTCGAGGACGGCAAGAACGCTCTGCTGGTTCCACCGGATGACCTGGAGGCGTGGGCCGAGGCTATCCGGCGCCTGCAACGATCCGCGGACCTGAGAGACGAGTTGGGATCCGCCGCCCGGCACGATCTGCTGGCTAACTACACCTGGGACCTGCGGGCGAAAAACGTGCTCAGCGGTCTGGACCAAGCCCGACCATGAGAAAGCTTCTCTACATCAATAATCGATACCGGCACTACGATCGGATCAAGTACGAGACGCTCGGGCGCAACTTCGATCTCAGAGTCCTGTGGATCGGGCCGCCGCCTCCCGGAGAGGCTCCCTCGAGCGAGCTTCTGGGCTTGTTCCACCACGAGATTCTCGATTCGGAAACGGAATCCAAGCTCCAACCCTGGCATGTTCTTCGAACGATCCGGCTCGGCCGTAGGGTCGCCGACCTGGCCCGCGAAGCCGACCTGGTCGTCAGCTCGACTTCGGACTCCTGGAAGTCGAAGGTCGCGTTCGTCGCTGCTTCACGACGCCGAACACCGATCGCATTTCGCAAAGAACGGTGGCTGGACGTAAGTCTGCCGCGGCTGACCCGACCCTACTGGCTCCTGGATCAACTGCTGACGGACTTCATCGAGACAAGAGCTCGCGGCATGTTGGTGGGAGGCCGCAAGGCCCGGGAATATCTGCTGAGCAAGGGGCACGGACCCGAATCCGTTCTGCCGTTCAGCTACCTTCACGACGATCTCTCCACCAGGGAGGCCGACCCCGAAGGCGCCGCGGAGCTGCGCGACTTCGCCGGAGACTCCTTGCTCCTTCTCTATCTCGGCCGGATCATGCCGCAGAAAGGTCTCGATGTCCTGATCACTGTGGTCCGCGAGCTGCTCGAGGAGGGCGAGAATCCCAGGCTCCTGATCGTCGGGGAGCCGATTGCCCGTGAGACCGGCCGCGGCGTCACCTCGCTCGACTACCACGACCGGTGCCTGCAACTCGCGGACAACGATTCCAGAATCCGGTTCTGCGGCGCGGTTCCCGCCGATCGCGTCCACGAATACTATCGAGCGGCCGACGTGTTCGTGCACCCGCACACACTCCGAGTCGGGGACCGAGAGAAGCACGATGGCTGGGGCAACGTCATCACCGAAGCCGCCAGCCTTTCGACCCCTGTCGTTGCCAGTGACAGGGTGGGCTCGGCATTCGATATCGTCGAAGATGGCGTGAGCGGTTTCCTGCTTCGATCGACACGCCTGGAGAACGATCTCAGGCGGGCGCTGATCTTTTTTTGCCGGAACCGCGGCGCCGTGTCGAGCTTCGGCCAAGAAGCTCGACGCCGCTACGAGCACACCGTCAACGCGGAACGGACGGTGTCATCTGTCCGGCGGCTCATGGAACCCGGATCGGTTCGAGGGGAGGGAGCCGGGTGAGCCCGACCATCGATCGCCCCCGGTATCTGCTGGCGTACATAGCCGGCGCCGGTCATTGCGGCTCAACCTTGTTGAATCTTCTCCTCAACGCGCACTCGGAGGTCCTCGGGCTGAGCGAGCTGTCCTCGATCGGAGAGCACGTGAGCGGAAAGGCCGAATCCACGATTCTCGGGGATCCGTTCTGGGTCGCGGTGAAACGTCGCTATCGGGACTCGACCGGATCGGCTTTTTCGGACCTGGATCTCTCACCGCTTCCCGCCGCCCGGATCTTCAGTTCCACCTCCGCCGACATCGAGAAATGGACCCAACCGAATCGGGACTTGCTCGACTGCCTGTTTCGCGAGTCCGAAGCGCGTGTCCTGGTCGACGCTTCCAAGTCGTGGCAGCGGCTGGCGCTGCTCTTGAAGTCGGGGAGCTTCGACCTCCGGGTCATCCATCTCATGCGAGACGGACGCGCGGTCTACAACTCGTACCGGAGCAAGTACCAGCGCCCGGTGTTCGCGCTGACGAAGTGGCCCAAGTTCACGATCGCGGCGCTGCTGCTCAGGCGCCGGTTCGGCAAGTCCGAATGGCTCGACCTGCGCTACGAGGACTTGGCACGAGATCCAGCGACCGCTCTCGCGAGCGTCTGTTCCCTGCTCGACCTCGATTTCGAGCCCGCCATGCTCCGCTACCGAGAGCACCCGAACCTCGGCCTGGGCGGAAACCGCATGGCGACCGGCTCCGATCAGGGCATCCAGTTGGACGAACGCTGGCGAACCGAGTTGACGCTACCGCGTCGCCTGGCGTTCGGGCTGCTCTTCGGATGGCTGAACCGCCTGCTCGGGTACAAATGAAGCTGCTACGCTGACTTGTCCATGCCGAAGCCCGAGACACGGCCGCTCTCGCTTGTTGTGGTCCGCCCCACTCTGGGCCTCGGCGGCGCGGACCGAGTCACAATCACCCTTCTGCAGTTCCTGGATCGGGCCAAGGTGACTCCATCCCTGGTGCTCATCCGCCGCGAAGGACCCTATCTCGAAGACGTGCCCGAGGACGTGCCCCTCCACGAGCTGAAGGCCGCCAGCCTGTGGACGGCCTGGTGGCCGCTGACTCGCTATCTCAAGAGCACCTCAACGGACATCTTGCTCTCCACCTGCAGCGGCACCAATGTGGCCGCGTGCATCGCACACATACTCTCGGGCCGCCGGGGCCGTCTGATTCTCTCCGAACGCAATGTGCTGCTGCGCGACCAGCCCTTCGCCAAGAAATGGCTGATGCTCCTGGCCAAGCAGCTGCTCTACCCCACTGCCAACGCCATCACCGCGGTCTCACGAGGGGTCGCGAACGACCTGATCGATAGACTGTTTCTGGACCCCGATCGGATCCGGGTCGTCTACAACCCGATCGTCGGGCCCGAGCTCGAGCGGCTTGCCGCCAAGGACCTGGAGGAGCCTCCATACGACGATGACGCTCCGGTCATCCTGGCCGCGGGGCGGCTGGTCCCGGCCAAGGGCTTCGACGTCCTGCTCCGGGCCTTCGCCAAGCTCGACCCCGAGCACGAGGCCCGGCTCGTCATCCTCGGCGAGGGCCCCCTTCGGGGAAACCTCCTGTCACAAGCCGCCGACCTTGGTATCTGCGAGCGGCTGTTTCTCCCTGGTTTCGTCAAGAACCCGCTTCGTCACATGTCTCGCGCGACCATCTTCGTGCTGTCCTCGAGATATGAGGGCCTTCCGGGAGTCCTGATCCAAGCCATGGCCTGCGGCTTGCCGGTGATTTCCACCGATTGCCCGGCCGGGCCCGACGAGATCATCACTCCGGGCCGAGACGGCTTGCTGGTTTCGGTCGACTCCGCCGAGGAAATAGCCGACGAGCTGTCCGGGCTTCTTCGGGATGAAGACCTTCGCACGAGACTCGGGAACGCAGCCCGCGAACGGGCTCGAAGCTTCGCCACCGAGCCAGTGGTGAACGACTACCTCCGGGTTCTGATCGGTGAACCAACCGAACCAGCTGACGAGCGATGACCGAGGTCACATTCCTGATCTCGAACGATCGGCACCACCCCGCCATGCTGATTCCGGTCATACGCCATCTAATCGAACAGAGCGACGTCGACTGCCGGGTTCTCTCGCTGTGTGAACTTCGCGGCCGGTCCTCTCCGAGGTCGGCCCTGGACCGACTCGGCGTGCCTTGGCGGCGGGTTCTAACCTTGAACCTCCGTAAGGGCGCGGTCGCGCGCGGGATCTCGGTATCGAAGAGAGACTCTGGCCGCCACCGCAAGATCCGAGCTTTCGTCTGGCGCTGCCTGCTCGGCCCCCGAATCGCTGGTCTTCTGTCTTCCAAGCCCCGGCTCGTGGTGCTGCCCAACGACGCCGCTTACCCCTACGATCGAATCGTGAGAATGCTGGGCAAGACGAACACTCCATACCTTTTGGTGCAGGAAGGGATACGTTTCGAGCTACCTGGCGTCAAGCGCGAGAGCGCCTACGGACGCGGAGGGGCGAGTGCTATCGCGGCCTGGGGTGAATCGAGCGTTGCCTACTTTCGCGATGTCGGTGTCGAGCCGGATCGGATTCACGTGACCGGGAATCCGCGGTTCGACCACACCGCGGTACCTGAACCGGCGCCTGCCCCAAGGGACCTGGGGCACCGAGAGTCCAGAGAGCGCAAGCTCCTCTTGGTGACCAACCCCGTCGAAGAACAAGGTTACTGCTCGGCAGGCGAGAAACTGGCCCTCGTGCGTCGCTTCGTTGACGGGATCACGCCTCTGGTCGAGGATGGCACACTGCAGTTGACGCTCCGACTGCATTCGAGCGAATCAAAGCGCGATTACCTGCAAGCTCTCAGCGGCCTACGGGCTTTGGATCGTCTCGAATTCGCCGAAGACGTGGACCTGTTCTCTCTCCTGGCGCGTACCGACGTCGCCGTCATCATGGCCTCCACTGTCGGCCTCGAGGCCCTGCTCTTTGGTGTCAGGCTCGGCGTCCTGGAATTGCCCGGAACCGGCTTTGTCTTCGACTACGTGAGCGACGAAGCGGCTCAAGGCCTGACCTGGTCACGGCCGATGGCGCCCCAGGTGCGCGAGTTGCTGGACTATGATCCTCGCGGAGCGTCCCGATTCTTGCGGCACCATTTGCACCGATCGACCACCGAACCCGCCGCGGCAGCCATTGCTCGCCTCGTCCTCGATCTCACCAAGCCGAGTCATCCTGAGTCGCTGAGCCATGGCGAATCCTAAGCCTCGACCCCTCCTTGTTCTCGCCCTGCCGGTCATGGTTTTCTCGGCCTTCCTGACCGAGATCAAGTTCATCCCCTCGATCGCCAACAACGTTGGACTGTTCGAGGTCGTTGGTGCGCTCACGATCGCCCTGTTCTTCCTGTCCGCGGACCGGAACCCTCTCGTGGGCAATGCCGTCATCTCGACGGTCGGGCTCATCGTTCTGGTGGCTTCGGTTTCTCTGGTCAACACTCAGACGGGATCGTTGACGACGGGGTTGATACAGGTTTCGATTCTGGTCTTTCTGTTCTTCTTTCTTCTGGCCCTGTACAACCTCTTGCTGCTTGTGCAGATCAGCCCCGAATTCATTCTGCGTTGGATCACGGTTTCGGCCGCAATCGTCGGCCCCTGGATCTTGCGCCAGGGGTTTCTCTTTTCGACCGATATCGACGCCGTTGGGCCCTTTCGTAACCGCTCGCACATGGGCATCTACATGCTCACGGCCTTCTGGCTGGTTCTGATCTACACGTTCTGGCCCAATCGGGCACGGACCAGGTGGATCAAGGCCCCGATATGCTTCATAGCTCTGTCGCTCAGCCTCTACGCGGTCGCTATCTCGGGGCGAAGATCGGTCTATTTGGCTCTTTTCATCGGTTTGGTGGCGCTGGTGGTCGCGTTCACCCTGGTATTGCGGCGAGGCCGAGCGGCCGTGGCCTTCGTTCTCGCCTTCGCCATCGGATTCCTGGGGCTGCTCTACACGCAAGGGCAGGACTTTCTCCCACGCAGCGAGTTCTTCCAGAACCGGGTGGGAATGATCGGAAGCCGCCTGCGCGCAGCTACCGACGCCGTTTCCGGCGCTTCAGAGAGCGGTTTCATGGCGATGCAGGCCGAGGGTATTCGTGCGGCGTTTCGAGCCCAGCCGGTTCTCGGAATCGGCTGGGGCACCTTTCACCTCTGGCTCTACAACCCGAGTCGGCACGAGGTTCACAGCACGCCGTTGAAGTTCCTGGCAGAAGCCGGGGTCGTCGGCCTGGTTTTCTATCTCGCGCTCCTCGGCCGGATCATCATCGGTTCCGGCCGGCTGGCGATACGCATGCGCGGATCGCCCTATGCCGCCAGCTACCTGGCGCTGGCGGTGGCAATTTCGAGCCTCTCGGTGAGCTACCTGTACAACCGGCATCTCACCGAGCGGACTTTCTGGTTGCTGCTCCTGGTTTTTCTGCTCCTCGAGGCCTTCGCCTACGGCTACGAGCGAATGTCACTGCGGGCGGAGGAGGCCGCGGGCGTTGCCACGGAGGGCGCTGCCGTCGCCGCCCCGAGAGGCCGTCGACGACTGAACCCGGCAGTCGGCTATGACCACGCCTGAGCACATACCGGAAGCGAAAGCCAGCCTGGTCTTCGTCGTCACCGATTCCATCACCGCCCGCTACCTGCTCAGGGGCCAACTGGCGTTCCTCGCTCGAAACGGCTTCGCGGTCAGCCTGATCACCTCTCCCGGTCGGCATTTGGACGAGGTCCGAGCCCATGAGGGCGCCCGCTGCTATGAGGTCAGGATGGAACGGGAGATTCGCCCACTGAGAGACCTACTGAGCCTGTTTGCGCTTCTCCGGCTACTGCGCCGACTGCGGCCGGACATCGTGAGCGCGAGCACTCCGAAGGCGGGGCTACTCGGCATGCTCGCGAGCGCTCTTGCGGGAGTGCCTCACCGCATACGTACGATCCGCGGGCTTCGTCTCGAAACCACCAGCGGCTGGAAACGGGCTCTATTGTCGTTCGCCGAGCGCATGTCCTCCTTCTGCGCTCACCGGATCGTCTGTGTCAGCAGCAGCTTGCGCAGCGAGATCCACCGGCGAGGGCTGGCCTCTCCCGAAAAGACCGTCGTTCTCGGCGCCGGCTCTTCGAACGGTGTCGACACTTCGCGCTTCCACCCGGCCGTCGACGGCGACGGCAAGAGACTTCGCCGGTCTCTGGACCTCGCTCTCGATGCGCCGGTGATCGGTTTCGTCGGCCGGCTGGTGCGGGACAAGGGCATCGACGACCTCGTCCAGGCTTGCGAGACAGTGGTGCTGACACGATTCCCAAAAGCTCGACTGCTGGTGCTCGGGGACTTCGAAGCCGGTGATCCCGTGTCCGAGGCGACCATGACTTTCCTCAACGAAAGGACGGAGGCCGTTACACCGGGTTTCGTGGAGGACCCGGCACCCTGGTATCGGGCAATGACCGTCGTCGCGTTTCCCTCGTATCGCGAAGGTTTCCCCAACGTGCCCTTGGAGGCGGCGGCCTCGGGGGTGCCGACCGTGGGCTACTCGGTGACCGGCACCATGGACGCAGTCCTACCCGAAGAGACCGGGCAGCTGGTCCCCAAAGGCGACTGGCGGGCTCTCGGAGCGGCGCTTTGCCGCTACCTCGAAGACAGCGACCTCCGCCATCGACACGGAGCCTCCGCATTGGAGAGAGCACGCACCATATATTCGCGGGACGTGGTTTGGGAGCGCTGGCGCCTCTTCTACTCGAGTCTGTCGAGCCACCCCAGGAAGGATCGATGCCTGACCGCATGACCTCCAGAAGGCAACACCCCCGGTTTTACACCAAGTACGGAAAGCGCCTTTTCGATCTCACCGTCGGAGCGATCGGTCTGCTAGCGCTGCTTCCACTGCTCGTGTTTCTCGGACTCCTGGCTTTCCTCCTCCAGGGCTCCCCCGTTTTGTTTCGCCAGGTGAGACCGGGGAGGAATGAGCTCCTCTTTACGCTGGTCAAGTTCCGGACCATGAAGCCAGCGGCCGACGGCGTTCCGGACGCACTTCGCCTCGCCCCGTTCGGCAAGCTCCTGCGCCGGACCAGCCTGGACGAGCTGCCGAGCCTCTGGAACGTTGTGCGCGGAGACATGAGCCTGGTGGGGCCAAGACCGCTTCTCGAGGAATACCTGCCGAGATACGCGCCTGAGCACCGCCGCCGGCACGACGTTCGACCGGGGCTGACCGGCTGGGCTCAGGTTCGCGGCCGCAACGCCCTGACCTGGACCGAGAAATTCGCCTATGACGTTTGGTATGTTGATCACTACACGTTCGCCCTGGATCTCAAGATTGTCGCGATGACCCTGTTTCAGGTGATCCGCGGCCGAGGGATCAGCGCACCCGAGCACGCAACGATGCCGAAATTCGAAGGATACGAAGATGAGTGAGCGAATTCTGGTGCTCGGCGCCGGTGGCCACGCCAAGGTGGTTGTGAGCACCTTGCAGGATGCCGGACGTAAGCCCCACAAGGTCCTCGACGACGACTCGGCAAAATGGGCAAAGCAGGTTTTGAACACGCCTATCGGTGGCCCGATTACCGACCTAGCCAAGGAGAGTCCCGATTGCGTCATCACGGCATTCGGTGACAACCGGCTGCGTGCCGAGAAGGCCGGCTCCATGACCGTCAACTGGACTACCGCGGTCCACCCGACGGCGTACGTTCATCCTTCGGCGGTGCTCGGACCCGGCACGCTCGTCTGCGCCGGCGCCATCGTCCAACCGGGAGCCCGCATCGGCGCCCATGCCATCATCAACACCGGCGCGAGCATCGACCACGACTGCGAGCTCGGTGATTTTGTCCATCTCGCGCCCGGCGCCCGCCTGGCCGGCAACGTACGTGTCGGACCCGGAACGCTCATCGGCATCGGCTCGGTGGTTGTCCCCGGGGTGGTCATAGGCGAGTGGGCAAGACTCGGCGCCGGAGCTGCCGTGACCGGCGATCTGCCGTCCAACTGCATCGCGGTCGGCGTCCCAGCCCGCCTTCTCGAAGTTGTCGGGTGAAAAGGGGAAAACCTGTGAGTTCTTGGCACCGGTTTGATTGAGATCGAGGGTCTTCACCCCCCCGAGCCTCACTTCACCCCTGAGCTGCGGTGGGTTCTCGAGGCCGCCTTCGCAACCGGAAGCTCCTCTCCGGAGCCCGGTTTCGACCCCACCCGTGCATGGGCTGATGCGCGAAGGCTCGCGCTGACCGAACGGATCGGCGCCCGGCGAAAAGCGCGCGAGCTCCCGGGCGAGCTTCGAGACGACTTTCGCAGAGCCCAGGCGGGAGCAGCCGCGATCGGCCTACTCTACGAGAAAACGGCAAGAGAAGTCGCCACCGTCGCCGCGAAACTCGAAACACCGGTCGTGTTCCTGAAAGGGCTGGCTCTCCACCTCGCGGGGTGTGTCCCGGTGGGAGCGCGCTCGTTCAGCGATATCGACATCCTAGTCCCCAAAGAACGCGCCGAGGCTATATTCGAAGAACTGCTCGAACGGGACTTCTCGTGCTCCCCCGCGGAGGCCACGGAGCAGCATCTGCCCATACTGCAGCCACCGGAAGGCGGCTCCCTCGAAGTGCATTTCGCTCTTCGCGGTGTGCAGCTGGTCGGCGATCGACCGGCCGGCTTCGAGGACCTCGCCGACCGGGATTCGCTCTTACGGCTCGAGGAGTTTCCGGGTTCGACCTGTCTACCCTCGCCCTCCCTTCTGGCCGCCCACATCCTGGTTCACGGATTCCAGCAGCACCTGCTGCGACCGACTACCTATCCTCTGTTTCGAATGATCGCGGACCTCATCGATCTCGTTCCCGACAAGGTCGAGTGGA
This sequence comes from bacterium, assembly GCA_024224155.1. Lineage (NCBI taxonomy): Bacteria > bacterium. The sequence continues at coordinate 5,002 of JAAENP010000200.1, read as the reverse complement.
GCGACCTCGTCTCCGTCTGGCAGCCGGCTATCGGCCACGCAGTTTCGCCGGCAAGCCTGGAGGCCACTCGGCAGCTCTGCGAAGCGCTCCGAGCCGGGCATCTGCCGGATACGGAAACTCAGCCCACCTCCGCGCGCCTCTTGGGCCACCTGCTGGCTGGATCGATGAATCCCGACTACGCGGAGTCGCTGAGCGGCGCCTACCTGCGCAACCGTTTGAGCGAAGCCTACCGACGCGGCGAGCTCGGCCGCTACCTCAAGCGCAAGATCCGCCCTTTCTTCGGACGACCGCGGCTGTCGCGTCCTACATAGGGTTGCCCCGGAGCATTCTTCTAGAATCACGCCCATGAGAGCCGAAACGACTCCGACCCGCACCGGTCGTTATCTGCGGCGCGAAGTCCAGTACGCTCTCGATCTCACCGTCCTGGCGGTCTCCTTCGCGCTCGCCTACCTGCTGAGATTCGACTTCGAAGTACCTCAGGAGTACGTGCGCCCGGCGCTCATCCAGCTCCCGCTCGTGGTTCTCGTCCAGTTCGGCGCGATGATCGCGCTCGGCATCTACAGCTTTGTCTGGCGCTACGTCGGCATGAGCGAGGTCAAGACGTTTCTGCGCGCTGCCTTCTATTCCTCGTTGCCGCTTCTACTGCTGCGGCTCGGGCTGCCCGATTCGCTCGATCTGCTCCGAGTTCCGCGATCGATCATCTTGACCGACGTGGTGCTCGCCTATGGCGGTCTTCTCGCCCTCCGCGTGCTGCGCCGAGCTCTATTCGAGCAGACGGAGCGGATCCGGCGGGAGACCGAATCCGAAGGGCGCCGCCGCAAGCCGGTTCTCCTGGTCGGAGCCGGCCGAGCCGGCCTGATGGCGGTGCGCGAGATTCGCGGGCGCGGAGATGCCGAGCTCGAGCTGATCGGTTTCGCCGACGACGCCGCGGAAAAACAGGGTTCCCTCATCGGCGGACTCAAGGTCCTGGGAACCACCCACGACATCGCGCGCTTGGTCGAAGAGTACAACGTCGAGCAGGTCGTCATCACCATGGCCGACGTCGCGGCGGCGACCATACGCCGGATCGTCGAGAGCTGCGACCGCACGGGCATCCCGGTTCGAATCATTCCGAGCTACTACGAGATCCTGGACGGTCGGGTCTCGATCGCCCGGTTTCGGGAAGTGCAGATCGAGGATCTCCTGGGCCGAGACCCCGTCCGCTTGGACGAGGCGAGAATCGGAGCCCTCCTGACCGGAAAGTCCGTTCTTCTTACCGGCTCCGGCGGCTCGATCGGTAGCGAGCTGGCGTTGCAGATCGCGCGATTCGACCCCCAGCGCCTGATCCTGGTGGAGCGCGCGGAGGGCGCGCTGTTCGAGATCGATCGAGAAGTGCGCGAGCTCTGGCCGCAGCTCGAGGTTCACGCCTTCGTGGCCGATACCGGCGATGCCGACCGGATCCGAGCCATCATGGACCGGACCCGGCCGCACGCCGTATTCCACGCGGCGGCCCACAAACACGTTCCACTTATGGAGTTCCAGGCGTCCGAGGCGATCAAGAACAACGTCTTTTCTACTCAAGTTCTTGCCGAGGCAGCCGCTCGATCGGGCGTGGAGGTCTTCGTCCTCATCTCGACCGACAAAGCGGTCAAACCGTCCTCGATCATGGGCGCCAGCAAGCGCCTCGCCGAGCTCATCGTCCAGGATCTGGACCGCGAGTATCCAAACACGAGGTTTCTGGCCGTACGATTCGGCAATGTCCTCGGCTCGGCGGGCTCGGTGGTGCCCGTCTTCCGACGGCAGATCGAACGCGGAGGACCGGTTACCGTCACCCATCCCGACGCCAGGCGCTATTTCATGACCCCGGCCGAAGCCGCTCAGCTGGTGCTGGAGGCCGGAGCCATCGGCGACGGCGGTGCCATCCTGATCCTCGACATGGGCGAATCCGTGCGCATCCTGGACCTCGCTAGGGACATGATCGCACTCAGCGGTTTCAAGCCCGATACCGAGATTCCGATCGTCTTCACCGGACTTCGGCCGGGAGAAAAGCTCAACGAGGAGCTCGAGCTCTCCGGAGAGGCCATCGATCGGACCAGCCACCCCAAGGTCTTTATCGGCAAGCTAGAGGCCTATCCTCATGCTCCGCTGGAGCAAATTCTCGAGTCCTTCCGAGAGCTCGTCCGGCGCGCGGACGACGACGCCATTCGGATTCTCCTGACGGAGTTGCTGCCCGAGGCGGCATTGTCGCGTCACGCCGCGCCGAGTCGCGTCGAGGTCGAGATCGAGGCCGAAAGCCGGGCAATTAATTGAAGGAAACAGAGAACCCACTGATGTCAACCGAGACCTATGTCGTCACCGGGGGCGCCGGTTTCATCGGTTCCCACATCGCCGATGGGCTGCTCGCTCGCGGTCACCGCGTTGTCATCCTCGACGATCTATCGACCGGCACGACCGACAATCTGCCCGAAGCCGCCGAGTTTCACCGCTGCGACATAAGATCCCCGGAGGCGGCCGATCTTGTCCGAGACGTTGCTCCCAGGGCAATCTTCCACCAGGCCGCTCAGATGGACGTGCGCCGCTCGACCCGCGAGCCACGGTTCGACGCCGAGGTCAACATCCTCGGAACGCTCAACCTTCTCGAGGCCGCCGTGGCCGCCGGTGTCGAGCAGTTCCTGTTCGCCTCGACGGGCGGCGCGATCTACGGTGAGCAAGAGACCTTTCCCGCCGGTGAGGACCATCCGTGCCGGCCGGTGTCACCCTACGGAGTGGCCAAGCTCGCCAGCGAGCGCTATCTCTATTACTTCCATATCGAAAAAGGCCTGAATGTCGCTTGCATGCGCTATGCGAACGTCTACGGCGAGCGACAGAACCCCCATGGAGAGGCGGGCGTGATCGCGATCTTCCTGGAGAGGTTACTCGCCGATGAAAAGTGCACGATTCACGGTGACGGCCTCCAGACCAGGGACTACGTCCACGTGTCGAACGTAGTAGAAGCCAACCTCGCCGCCCTGGGCGGATCCGGCTTTCGCACCTACAACGTCGGCACCGGCGTCGAGACCTCCGTCGTGGAGCTCTTCCGTCTACTGGCCGAGACCTTGCGGCTTCGGATCGAAGCCCGACACGGTCCGGGTTTACCCGGCGAGCAACGCCGCTCGTCGATCAGCGCCGAGAAGATCCGAAGCGAACTGGGATGGGCGGAGCCACTCGAGCTGCGGGACGGCCTCAAACGAACCGCGGGCTGGTTCAGTGAAAGAACCACATCTAGGCCGGTCGGCTGATCCGGACCCAGCGTCCGTCGATGGCGGCTCCGAGACCCTCGAGACAACGCCGGACCTCCTCCGTAAGCACCTGGTCCTCGCCCTCGGGAGCGTTGAGAAACATCACGAGGCGCCCGCCCGGAGCGGTCTGACGCCAGAGATCCTCGATGAAGAAGCGCCACTCGCCCGCTCCCCAGGGTTCGGGAAGATCATAGTGATGGAAGGACGCCTGATTCGCGGTGACCACATCGAACGGCCCGCCGGGGAGCTCCGGCAGCTCGACCCGTGGCGCGATCTTCCAGGAAACCCTATCGACTTCGAGCGCCTCGACCATCTCTCGGTAGAAGCGCCGCATGACCTGAACGTCCCAGGCGTCGGTCTCTTCGGGAGGCGCATCCAGGCCCAGCGCTCGATGGCCGAAATGGCGGCACACGGCCAGGAAGTAGCCGACTCCGCAACCGAGATCGACCACTCGCCGGGCCGGCCCCCTGTGCAGTCCGAGGGCAACGGCCCGGCCCAGATCACGTCTCAAATAGCCCGAGAGTTTGAGATACTTACCCTTGCTGAGAGTTGTGGTCCCGGTGGTCAGGAGATCGACGTCGAGCCTCGATATGGTGGGGGCTGTTCGTTTCGAGATCGAACGCTTGAGGCTGTAGAATGCCGGGAGTACCCGCGCAACCCGAGTCCAGTAGCCTATTCTTGATTTCAAACCGACTCGCACACCCTTTCTAGCACCTATTCAATGACATCCATTCTAGGCCTTTCGGCCTTCTACCACGACAGTGCGGCGGCCCTGGTCGTCGACGGCGAGATCGTCGCGGCGGCGCAGGAAGAGCGCTTCACCCGCAAGAAGCACGATTTCCGTTTCCCCCAGCACGCGATCGACTATTGCCTCGAGGAGGCCGGCCTCGACGCCTCCGAGCTCGATCACGTGGCTTTCTACGACAAGCCGCTGACCAAATTCGAGCGTCTGCTCGAGACCTATGTCACCTACGCGCCGGCGGGCTTCCGGTCCTTTCGCATGGCGATGCCGCTGTGGCTCAAGGAGAAGCTCTGGCTGCCCCGGCAGATGGACAAGGGGCTTCACAGCAAGTTCAAGGGCCGCTACGTCTTCACCGAGCATCACGAATCCCACGCAGCCAGCGCCTTCTTCCCGTCGCCGTTCGACCGCGCCGCCATCCTCACCATGGACGGCGTCGGCGAGTGGGCCACGGCCAGCTTCGGCGTCGGCCGAGGCAACAGGGTCGATCTCTCCCATGAGCTCCACTTCCCCCATTCGTTAGGGCTCCTGTACTCGGCATTCACCTACTACACCGGCTTCCGGGTCAATAGCGGCGAGTACAAGCTGATGGGCCTGGCTCCCTACGGCGAGCCGAAGTACACCCAGGAGATCCTGGACAAGCTTCTCGACCTCAAGAAAGACGGTTCCTTCCGCATGGACATGTCCTACTTCAACTACTGCCAGGGCCTGACCATGACCGGCGGCAAGCTGCACGACCTGTTCGGCGGTCCGCCGCGAAGACCCGAGTCGCCGCTGTCGAAGCGCGAGATGGATATCGCCGCGTCGATCCAGGCGGTGACGGAAGACGTCATGCTGCGTATGGCCCGTCACGTCCACGCCGAGACAGGGATGAAGAACCTGTGCCTGGCCGGCGGCGTCGCCTTGAACTGCGTGGCCAACGGCAAGATCCTGCGGTCGGGCATTTTCGACGACGTGTGGATCCAACCCGCTGCCGGTGACGCGGGCGGTGCCCTGGGTGCGGCAC
>JAAENP010000199.1 GCA_024224155.1 bacterium | reverse complement strand
TTTCCGCTTCCGCGGAGGAACTGCGGGACCGAGTCTTCAATCGACGCCGTGCACAGTACACGCGTGTTTCCGACCTCAATCAGTGCCGAACCTTCGGCGGTGACCAGCCAGCCCGTGTCAATCTTCACCGGCCGCATCTGGTTGGGAGTGCGATTGTCGATTCTCATCGGGAGCCTGACTGGAGCGTTGCGTAAAACAGCAGTGTGAGCAGCAGAATACCTGAGACGATCAGAAGCAGACAAGGAATCGCTCCTAGGCTCGACTTCTTCTTCTTCTTTCCCCGGGCGATCTTGAACTTCGCCATCGCGTCCTAGTGTATTGCGTTTCGATGCCAACCAGCTACCCGCTAGCCTCTCACCCAGCCGCGAATTCACGCGAAGAACCCGCGAGCGAAGACCCTTTCCCTCCCAAATGCCACGGAACCCATTCTGACTTCTGCGAGTCCGCTACGGATGAAGCGACTCCTGACTTCTTCAATCCCGCAGGGATTCGAAGGGCGAAGCCCTTGTCTAGCTCTTGATCGATTTGAGCGCGGTGGCGGCTTGGCGGAAGAAATCCTCCAGCGAAGCTAGGGTGGGCTCCTCGAGGTCTTTCAACATGAGAGCGACCACCGGCCGGCCTCGCTCGGCCAAGGCCATCTGGGTGGCCAGAAACTGCGCCATATGATACTGCGGCGTGTGCCCGGCCGCTGGCAGCTTTTCCTGCTTTTCCGAAAGAACCACGGTGGACAGGCACTTGCCGTGGCCGATGATCATCTCGTGATAGGAGTGGTTCATCGGCGGACCCTCGTAGATGTCCACGGGCATCTTCAGCCGCGAGCGAAACAATCGCTCGGCGGCCCGGTTCAGCGTCTTCAGCGTTGCTTTGCCGCGGCGGGAATAGGCGGCATCGCCGAAGAACGTGAGCTCGGCATACTCCATCAGTCCCTCCGCCATGAGCCGCTTCACAATCTGGGCATAGATCGTCGGGGCATCCGCCTTGCCGGGTTGGAACTCGAGGCCGAGCCGGTTCCACAGCAGCGTGACTGATCCGCCGTGCTTCTTGCGCTGTCCACCGGCAGCCATTGCCTGCCATTCCGGGGTCTTTTCGATACCACCGGCCTTACCGGCTTCCTCGAACAGGCGGTTGGTGATGGTCTTGTAGAGTTCCACGCTCGGCTGGGTGACAAAGTTCATGTTGCGCAGCCACGCGAGTCCGAAAACTGTGTAGTGGACAAACTGCATGTAGGTGGAGAGCAGCGTGCCGCGAGGCAGAGTCAACGAAGCCACCGGGTAGCCTCGCCGGCGCAGCATGCCGGCCTTGGCCGAACCTTCAGCGGCTTGGCCCTTGATCTTGACGGCCAAAAAGGCGCGGTCCTGCAACGGGTCCTTCGGCGAGCGATAGTTGGCCAATTTGATCCGGCTCTCGAGGATGATCTTGATGCCGAGTTCCTCGCTCTTGCCCAGACTCTCTTCAAAATCCTGCTTGGTCCAGACGCCCGCCCCGGCCCAGCCCAATGGCAGGATCAGGGTGATTTTGTCACGGCCGGCTTTCGATTGCGCATGCAGGAAGGCGGACAGCCGCCAGGCCGTGTGTATCTGCTCTTTGCTGAGAAACGTGCCTTCCATCCACTCCCGCAAGTCGACTTTCGATAGGCCGAGAGGATAGAGCGAACCGCGGGTGAGCGGCGCGGAGTGGCGGCCGGCGGTGGTGTCGGCATTGTCGAGCTGCAACTCCACCTTCCGGTAGCCGCGCTTCGAGGCAAACTTGTCGAGCAGCGAGCCCGGGATGGTCATGTAGAGGAAGTTCGGCCGGCTGTCGATCTTGTACTTGTCGTAGAGCAAGGCCAGCTTCTCCAGGTTGACCACCGGCTCGTACGAGGTCTTCCCCATCGCCATTCCTACCACCAGCGTGCTGCGCAGCGCGTCGGCGAGGCGCAGTCCCGAACGGCGGACGATGTCGTCGAGAATCGACTTCATCTTCTCCGGGTCGGTGGAGTCCAGCACATAGCACCGGGGACTCCGTTTCAGCAGCCCCACCCCGTTGTACATCCGCTTGTCCTCGGCCGATCCGCCCATTCCCGCCCAGATGAGAAACCGCAACCTCGCTCCGTGGGCTTCTTTCAAGCGCGACCGAATCTGATCGAGCTCTCTCATCACCATGCCCGGCCATTCCAGGTGCTGCTCGGCGCGCCAGCTCAGATTGAAAACGCCATAGCCGTTCTTCTTCACTCGTCCTTTCGCATCGAACTCACAGCCAATCCCAACCAGCCGGTTTTTCGCCGGGTGGAGCGCGGTGAGTCCCTTGCGGGTTATCAACGCATCGGCTGATCGCAGGCGGGCAAGGACCCCGTCCTTTTCGAACATGAGGGAGTAGGATTCCGAGACCGGCTTATCATGAAACAGCGTTAGGATCACTACATCGTTTTATCATAGGAGGGTCTCCGATGAACCAGAAATCTTGAGCTGCTCTGGCCATCCTGGCGGCGGCCTGCGGAGGAGCCCCCCAGCCACGGGCCGTTTCGTTCCCCGAGGTCCTCAACAGCGACTGGCATCTGAACACCAGCGAGGCAATCGCCGCCGAGACGGTTCCCGGGCTGGTAAGAACCCTCGGGCTCGAACAGGCTCGGCGCGCGGTCTACGATGGGCCGGAAGCGCTAACCGTCGTGGTGTACGAAATGGGTGCCGAGGCCGCTGCCTTTGAGCTGCAACAGAAGTGGCAACCCGGTCCGGGCCGGCTGACATTCTACAGCGGGCCGCGATTTGTCCTCCTGGAATCGCCCACCCTTGACCATCCCAGCCTCGCTGCTCTCGGCCAGAGTCTCGAGAAGCACTGGCAGGCTGCAAAATCCGCTTCCTCCGGTCGCGGCTTCCATGAGAAAGCTGCCTCTGTCAAGGCGAAATGTCGTATCTTTCGAGAACGTAGTCTGTCCAGGGCCGACCAACGGGAGGCGGTAGATTCTTTCGTGATCAGAGATCTTCCTTTTCTAAGAATCTTTTGTCCTTCTCGTAATCGTGACCCGTCGCGGGGCCGACCAACGGGAGGCAGGGTATCCTCTCGGTGATCGCCGATTCTCCTTTCTAAGAATCTTTTCTTTCCTCCCGTGATCGTGACCCGTCTCGGGGCCGACCAACGGGAGGCGGACGGCTACCGTGCCGTCACACCATCTCTGCTCAGGGAATGGCTGGCCAGCCAGATCCACTTCGCCTTTGGCAACCGGTGGTGAGCGGCTTCACCCGTTCTGGTCGCCCGGCTCCCATCCGCACTCTCGAGTGAGCTCGTGCTCGGCTCGGTGCCAGTTGGTGTCCTTGATCTCAAAACGGGTGCTGCCATCTCAGTATCGGCCTGGTGGATCGGCGGCGGCGACGGGCGCCGTCGCCGATCCGCGGCCTGCCGCGACTTCGCAGTCACCCGAACCCGGCGTTTGTTTCGCTGACTATGGGCCAATCTTTCCATTCTCTATCTCAAACGCAATTCAACAACCTGCTCAGGCGGCCTTCTTCGCCGACTGCTTCTTCGCCGACTGCCGCTGGGCATTGTAGAGCGGCTGGTACTCCTCACCGGTAACCCACAGCCGGTGCAACAGCACCGCCAGTTTCCGCGCCACCGCCACCACCGCCCGCTTCTTGGCATTCTTGCCGCCCCGCGCCGCCAACTGCTCCCCCCAGCGCTTTAAGTCCGAGTCCGGCGCGTTCTTCTTCATCACACAATGCGCCGACTGCACCAGCAGCCACCGCAGATACCGGTCCCCTTCCTTGGTGATCCGTAACTGCGGCTGGTATTCCGCCGATTGCCCCTCCCGCGGCCGCAGCCCCAAGTACGGCCCCACTTCCCGGCTCCGCTCGAACCGCGCCGGGTCCTCGAGAGTCAACACATAGGTCAGTGACACCAGGTCCGCTACTCCGTAGACCTTCGCCAACCGCCCGGTCTCTGGATACTCGCTCTTCGCCATCCGCGCAATCTCCTGGTCGTAATCCCGCAGCGTGGCCGTCAGTTCCTCCACTTGCCCCAACAACCCACTCAAGGCCCGTTGCAGCAGCTCGCTGTGGCCGGCCACCAAATGGGGCCCCACCCGGTCCGCGTCACACTTCGCCAGCCGCTCCCCCATCGACTTGGCCAGCCCTCGCGCCGCGTTCACCGCTTTCGTCCGCATCTCCACCACTGCCGCCCGCGCTCGAATCACCGCCAAATCCCCCTGCGCCTGCTCGCTCCGGTGCCGGATCGGCGAGAGCAGCTTGGGGTCGGTCCGCCCCAACCGCGCCAGCGACTCCGCGTCCACCTTGTCGCTCTTTCGGCTGCTCCGGGTGATGTACGACACGTTCCGCGCGTTGGCCACCACCACCTCGTGCCCGGGCGCCGCCGCCAGCCGGCTGATCCACGGCGAATGCGTCCCCACTTCCATCACTACCCGGCTCGGCGGTGCTTCGGCGAACAGTTTCGTCAGACTCCTCCGG
>JAAENP010000198.1 GCA_024224155.1 bacterium | reverse complement strand
GTCTCGGATTCGAACCGTGCCGTTCCAAACTCCTGGCATACCGATCCGGGAAAGAGGAACAGGTGCTGACTCGGAGAGCGCTCGCTGCAAATGAGCTGAACCACGAAACCCCAGCGCTTTCGCTCTGCCCTCAAGTACTTCGGCAGACCAGGATTTAATCTCGGCAAATGCCGACGAAGCGCTGCATTGGTACATCTCAACGCAGTCCTGTGACGGAGTGGAGGCGATTATCGTGAATGTAGCCAAAAGACCCTTACCCTCCGCCGTCTAACGGATTTTGAGCTCACCGGCACCGCCCAGCCGATGCAGGTGAACCTGGTTGTTGAGGTGAATCACTGATCGAAGCCTACGAGCGGCTGTAAGAAGGAAAGGGCGGCGTCCGGTGCAGCGAGGGGTTAGACGGCGTTGACTAACGGCCCCCAAACCACCAGTCAACTGGGTAGGCGCCGACGAAGAAAAGCAGAACTGCCAGTGCGCCGGCAAGCAGCACGACAGCAAAAGCCCAAGAGACCGCACGCCGCTGACCGCTAGACGTGGCTAACCTGGCCGCGCTAATAGCTGCCAGCAACGACGGAACTGCGAGAAACAAAATAACGCCGAGACCCAGGTAACCTGGTCCGGTGCCTGCGGAGGATCCGTACCGGAAGCTTGCCCGAAGCCCAAATACAGCTGAGCCAAGCCCAACGACGGCAAGAACTAAGCTCGCACCGAATGCAAGGGCGAAGGGCACCCTCCTGCCCTCTTGTGACTCGGCTAGTCCTTGGCCTACGGATGACATCCACGCCGTCTAACGGACTGTGAGCTCACCGGCACCGCCTGCCGTGCAGATAAGAACAAAGCTATTGAAGCTAACCACCGGAACGAGTCTACACCCGGCTCGGAGCACACGAGGCGGTGTCCGGTGCAGTGAGGGGTCAGGCTGCGCCTAGTGCAACGGCATTGGACTTGAGGCTCGACTCGATCCATCGGGGCGTCAGATCGTTTGCTTCTACATAGGCCCGCAGAAACTGTTCTGCCTGCCTTGGCTCTGGGAGTTTCAGTTCCGCTGTCTCGGATAGCCGGGTAACCGCGGGCCACCGACTGTGGACCCAGTCAACCAGTAACGGAGCGGAACTCGTGACACGGACGCCCTTCGGAACCGCCGAAAATATGGCAGCGTCCAAGGCCAAGACTGCCCCATGAACTGTGGTGCTTAGTTTGTAAGCGCTGGTCAGTGCAGTACCCATGACCGGAAAGATCTTCAGCAGACCAGTTCCCATAGCGCCACTATTCGCCGCAGCCGAGAAACAACCAGTGATATCCGCAATCTCACCAGCGGAAATAGCCGCCTTGACCGCACACCCTTTCGAAATCATGTGGCACATCAGGGCAACCGCGACTGCAATCGACCGCTCCCCTTCGGGCCTGTCCCAGTCAGGTTGCACGAGAAACCCGTCGCCCAAGCCGTAAGCGAATAGCCGCTCTTTCTCCCCGCTGAAGGCTTTGTCCCCGATCGCGTGAATCGCATCGGCCAGTTTGGCTAGATGCGAAAGAGCCTTGGCTTCGTTTGACCGATATACCGAATCGAAACCCTCGACATCGATCCACAACGACCAAGTAACCATCCGCGCTCTCTAACGGACTTTGAGCTCACCGGCACCGCTGGCGGTGCTGATGAGACCTACGTTTCTGAAGCCAACCACTGAGCCGAATTCTACACCCGGCCCGGAGCACGCGAGGCGGTGCCCGGTGCAGCGATTTGTTAGGCGGCTTCGCACCTACGGCCCAGTTACGTGGACCCGGAAGTGGTGTGTGAGATAGAACAGCAAAACCCAGTCCCACGAGCCGCCATCCGGTGTCGGTGAGAACCGATAGATGAATTCACCCAGCTTGCCACCGACTAGGCCAGAGCGCTGCCGCACGACCGTCTCGAGTTCGTCGCTTGTCTGGGGTTCGATGCCAACAGTGAAACTGGTCTCTTTCGGGAGAACCTCGCCGCTCTGACGAAAGTGAAGGCAACGGACGATCTTCGTCGCTATGCGGTCGATCCGCCTTTTTGACAAAGGTAGGACGTTTTCAACTTCGGCCTCAGTGAGCACGCGGCCCTCATAGGTCGTGAGGGGTGTCACCTTGTGGTGCTCACGGACGAGGTCCATGGTCCTCGACTAGAGCCGCCTGAAGGGCTGGGCTTCGCTCTAACGAGGAGCCAACGACCTTTTCCCGCCACAGACGCATGAGATGCGAATTCGGATCTGCGGTCGTCGCGATGTAGATCCGGAAGTACTCGTCGTCAAGTCCACTGCCCTCGTTGCAGTCTGAGCAGGTGAACACCGTAATCGTGTTCGTCGGCCTCGGCTTCAAGAAAAGCCCTCTCGGCGGGACGTGGTCCTTGGTCAGTTGCTTCTGCTCGGTGCAAATGGGGCACTGGCCAACGCGTTCTTTAGTGGTAGCGGTCATCACTAACCGGCCCCAGTGCCGCCTAACGGACTCTGAGTTCACCGGCACCGCTGGCGAAAGCGGCCGCTTGCAGTGAGCTGGTGAACCTGAACATGGTTACGGTTGAAGAATGCATACGGGCGGTGTCCGGTGCAGCGAGTTGTTAGCTGGCGCCCCACCACATTTTCCGTATTTCCCACAGGTCTGGAACACGAACCCAGAAGCCCATGAAATAAACAAGATTGACTGATCCCACCAGCGAACAAAACGGGAGTGCTTCGGAACCTATGTACGTTCGGCCAAAGATGGGGGTGTTGAAGACCTCGCCGTAAACAAATCGATCACCCTTAGAGTCATTGGCTATTCGAATCATCACCTTCGAAGCCGCGGCGCGTTTTCCGATTCTGCGAAGCCTCCGATCTCCTATTTCCCTTGCATCATCTTTGGCTATGAAAATTGTTGCAGACGGCGAGCGGATATCCGTCTCATAGCCCAATACGTACTCCCGATAGTCCACCCGCCCCCCGATTTCCCTTCGGTATTCGTCGCCAGTCGTGAAGTACCAGTCCACAACCTCGCTCACAAGTTGCTTGCGCCCGTCAGCGACCCACAATAGCGACTGAACAGCGACAACACCGAACACCATCCAGACCAAGGCGCGACGACGAAGGTTTTTCATGCGACCAGCTAACGGATTTTGAGCTCACCGGCACCGCCCGCGGTGCTGACGAGAACTACGTTTCTGAAGCTAACCACTGACCCGGAGTCTACACCTGGCTCGGAGACGCGAAGGGCGGTGTCCGGTGCAGCGAGGTGTTAGGCGAGCAGGTACACCTCGGTCAGCTCCTTGGGCGGAGAAACACCACGAACAGCTGCGGTTGTGTGTCAGCGTAGTCAAGGTAGGTCCTGAACGTGGCGTGATATCCCGGGGCGGTCACCTCGAGACCCACTAAGTTGACCTTGCCGGGTGCTGCGTAGTCCCGAAGTGAAAACACGCCGTCCTCCTCGCTGCTCACTCTGGTCTGCCACGATGACTCCCGGTTGGGATGCCCGTCTGCCTCGAGAGTGTGGAACAGGGTCACGGTGGCGCCGACAACGGGAGTACCCATCTCAGGCAGCGGATGGCCTGTCACTTCTGCAATTAGGCCGTCGGTCAAGCCCGCTGGTGCAACAACTACCCTTCCAACAAGGTGATACTGCCTCCCACAGCCCAGGACGAAGAGTAAGCAAAGGAGAAGACAGAGCCTTGGCCAAACCTCTCGCCGCAAGACTGCTGTCATGGCGCTTTTGCTACGGCTCGTTGCCTGCCGCCTAACGGATGAGAGCTAAGCCGCGCGCGAAGCGCGTTGGCTTCAGCGATTTGTTATGCCGCAGACGCTTCACCATCGAACTCGGAACCAACCAGCTCTGCGCGGCAATCCACGAAGCTCGCCGGTAACCCTGCCGGTCTCCCTTAGTTTGTAGCAATACCCCCGCTGTGCCCTTTGCGGACGACTCGCCAGAGAGTCATCAGAGCGTACAACTGGAAGGCCACGATGACACTTACGCAGACACGAAGAACACCCCATTCAAGACTCAGGTCGCCCTCCCCATGGTAGATGTCAGTGAGTGCGAGATGGCTAACCAAGACCGCAATGAGCGAGGCGAGCCCAAGGGCAATACATACTTTCACCGCCCGATTGAGTGTCATTCTCCTCTCCTTTCGCCGCTGTCGGCATAACGGATTGTGAGCTCACCGACACCGCTGGCGAAACCGGCCGCTTGCAGCGAGTTGATGAACCTAAACATGATCATGGTTGGAGCGAACGTACCGGCGGTGTCCGGTGCAGCGATTGGTTAGGTGCCGAGTACACCTGCTCTCTCAATCGCGCCCTCGACGCCGTGCTGCTGCCTCGGAAGGCTCGAGGAATACTTCGGCCAAGTGGCCGTCAAGGGCCTCACGAAACTCGTTACTGCCAAAAGTACCAATTGCGGAAGGGATCTCGAGATCCTGCAGTAGAAGAAAGTACTCTTCCAGCCTTGAGGTGCTTCGATCGGTCAGACCACCGCACAGCCAAATCGACGGCACCGGCGAAGTGTCGCCCGGGCGACGACAAGTTGTCGTAGGTAGGAGAGCGCCAACCAAACCTACGAACTCTTCACATCCGACACCCTCTTCACAACGACTCGCCGCCGCTGCAAGTTCCTGGCACAAAGTCGCCGCCTGACAATTCTCCGCTGCGACTGAACCATCAGGTCCGCTTGAGGCGCAACCCAAAACCAAGAAAACTAGTACTGCTTCACGCATACCGACTCGGCCCCTCGGCACCTAACGGGATTCTGAGCTCACCGGCACCGCCTGCGGTGCAGATGAGACCTGCGTTCCTGAAGCTAACCACCGGATTGAAGTCTACACTCGGCCCGGAGCACGCGAGGCGGTGTCCGGTGCAGCGAGTGGTTAGACGGCGCTGGAGCCTGACCGGACAGTAGCCACTGCTTCGCTGGGACGAACGTACCACCACCAGTAGAAGGGCATGGCCCAGAAAGCGCCGAAGAACAGTAACGCTATCCAGCCATTTCGCTTCGATTCTGGCACGCGCGGATTTCGAGCCGCATCGACGAGAAAAAGAACCCATCCAGCCAACAAGACGAGCATCACGTAGAAAACCCAGTAGAGCCCAAAGTGTTGCCCCATGTGACGAGCTGCCAGATTGTTCAGAGCGTCCATGAATACAGCGTAGATAGGCAAGAAGACCGGAAAGACTCCAGCAAAGAACGCAAAAACGAACACCTTCCACCTTGCACTCATGCTCGTATGTGCCGTCTAACAAGTTATTCGGCGCCCGATTTCAGGAGCCGAACGGTGAATTCGATGCACGTATGCACTCCGGGTGAGACTGGCGGCGATGTTCAGGAGAGGCCCTGGAAAGCTGGCTGGTCCGCGTTGTGGGGTCGCAGGCGGCTTAATCGCTATGGTGCATGCGGTGGTCTCATAATCCGGGCCGAAGTGGGAGCCCGAGAAAAGCGCGCTGGGGAACGCTCGGGGCTGCGATCCGGGCCTACGCCCGAGATGAGATGTCCTGCACATGTCGGCCCTTTGGTTTGGATCAAAGTAGCACAGAGGCCGGGGCCGATGCAGCGCCGACTCGACTGAGGACTCTCGACACCGGAGGGCTCGAAACGAGGGTGGTTCCCGATGGGTCGAGGGACAGAGCCTCAGCCCGCAAGCTCCGCACGCGTAGCCACCATCTGGAAGCAGCCTAATTCAAAACGAGCGGGCCGCCCGTTTCGATAGGGCCACCCCCTCTGGCACACTCCTGGCACACTGGACCCTAACAATCGGCAGCTTTGGACCGTACGTCTCAATCAGACGACCCCACCTAACTTACTCTATTGATTGTGGTTATCTGTTGCGGCTAGCCGTCGCGTTTTGCCTCGTCTCCGACTCAAAATCCGTTGAGGGCAACCTCGTGGGGGTTCGACTCCCCCCTCCGGCACCATCAAGTGATCTCGTGATTGCAGGGAGTTTGGAGATTCACTGGTGTGGCTCAAGAACGACGACTGCCTCGGCGGGGACGTGGATTGGTCTACGGCTATCGAGTTGGTCGCTGGCCTCGCGAGGGCCGGAGGGGTTACTCGAGGGTCACCTCGTATTCATTTGGTGCCGTCTTGGTGACACCGTTGTGCATGGTGACGATCGACCGTACTCGGTAGGTTCCCTTGATCATCTCGATATCGGGAATATCCTGGGCGCGAGACTGCACGTCCCGCAACTGTCCTCCCACTGAAGCAGCGCAGTTGTCCCATGCCGAGGTGATGACGAATCTCAGCACGCCCGCTTCATCGCGGAGCTCATAGCGCGCGGTCATGGTCCCGTAGTAGCCGTCGCTGTACTGGGCGTTCTCGTGAACGTCTACAAGGGTATGAAAATAGATGTCTTCACCTGGTGCGAAGCGGGTCTCGGGCTGATCGACGTTTCCCTTGCTGACCAGGAAGTGCTCAATGGTGAAGTCTCCTTCGGTCTTGTGAATCGGCCGTCTGTTGCCTTTGCCTGCCGCAACCACCAGGGCAAAGGGCTGCGGTCCCTTGGGGACCTTTTTGCCTTCGACAAATACCGTCCATTCGCCCGCCTGTGGGTTCTCGACGACGATGTGCTCGGCCGTGTCCCGACCATTGCGTTTCATCTTCGCAGGCTTTTGCGGACGTTTGGGATTCAGGGTCAGCGGTCGGATCTTCTTGCCGTCGCCATGGCGAATCCAGAGATCCAGGTCGTTGACGAGCCTCTTCTTGGGAGCATCGTGCCAGGCCAGCGTCACCCGCAGCTCTTTCGCGTTGCCTTTGACCTCGAAGGCGTGAGCCTGTGTCTCATTGTGTTCGATAGTGTCTTCGACAAAGCGCGACAGCACCTTCCTGTATTCCCTGACGCCCTCTTGTCCGCTGATCGTCTGAGCAGCGTATTCGGCATCGAGCTTTCCATAGCCGTAGGTGTAATCCGGCCCGTTCGGACCGAGATCTCGCGAGGAGTTGATCAGTATGGCTTTCAGAAGAGCCGAGCTGGGCTCGGTCCCGTGAATCTCACTGTACTGCTGGAGAATCAGCGCGGCAGCGCCGGCAGCAACCGCGGAGGATCCCGAGGTTCCGGAACCGATGCCATATTCATTCTCGGGACTCAACACCTGGAGCTCGTATCCGGGTGCGACCAGGTGCGGAGACAAGCGTCCATCGTAGGCAGGTCCTCGAGAGGAGAAGCCGGCGATGACGTCGTCGTGCATCGTCGCGCCGATCGAGAGTATGTTTTTTGAGTTGGAGGGTAGCCCTGAAGTGTCGAACCCCGCGTTCAACCGATGCCAGTCATCCACGACGAATGGAACTCCAAAGCCATTCTCCAAAGGATAGAAAGGAACCAAATAGGCGTCGTTTCCGTTGGCCCAGACGCTGAGGACGTCGGCTTTGAGGATCATCTTGTCCAGGTCACGGTTGAAACTGCCGTAGTACCCCAAACGGCCCATGCTGGCCTTGAGACCCCGAATGGCACCAGCAAAGAACGGTGGATATCGTCGGGGAGGCTGAAACTCCGTGTCGTGGTCCGGCCCCCAGGCGTTGTGGGAGATCCGCAATCCAAGGGTTCTCGCAGCATAGGCGATCTCGTCATTGGGCTCATACGAATCGAGCATGGAGAGGATCGTGGCGTCCGGCGCCGGACCCCGGGTTTCCGATCTGAGTCTTCCGGCTGAGGCGATATTCCCCGCCATTGCGGTCGCATGGCCGAAGTCGGCCCCGTCGAAATCAGTGGTATCGACGTCCGCCGGATCGTGCATGGCGATCACCCGTCCGGCTAGCTCCTCATGATCTTCGTCCACCAGCCAGGCATCCGTCACACCCACCAGAACACCGTCACCCGTCGGGCTGTGGTACCGGTTGTTGCCGAGGATTCTGTCGACGTTCATCCCTTTCCCCGCCCTTGTGTCGGCGAGACTGACCTCTACCATCGCCAGGGTCAGCAACACGAATGGAATCGCGAATAGGACGGATTGCATGCGGCGTCTCATCTTCTTTCTCCCGAGTTCGGAAGTCGCCCTTCGGCAGCCAAGGCGATCCTGAGATCCTTAGCGATGTGATCGATCGCGGAAGACGCGAGGACCCACAGCTTTGCGGCACCGGCTTTCGCCGGTTGTGCCGTTGCCGGGGTACTTCCACCAGAGCAGAGTCATCTCGTTTCCACCACACCCGGAAGGGTGGGGCCGGGTTTACGCACACAGGCTCTCGCTTCCTCGATGGTGAGGGGCGACATATGGGACGTCATGGGCCGAGTCGGGTTTCAGCTCTTCGGAACACAGCTCGGCGGAGCTTGGAGAGCGGTTCCGCCAAGACCTGCCCCGATATAGTCAGACTGTGGCTATCAAAGGGCGACTCGACGATCTGCGACTCGGCGCGGTACTGCAGCTACTCGCCCTATCGGGCAACAGCGGCCGCCTGAGCCTCGCGCAGCCGGCCGGCGAGGGCTTGATCATTCTGCGAAAGGGTCGGATCATTTTCGCAGCCTCGAGTTCGGTTCGCGAGGCCATCGGGAATATCCTGCTGTGCAAGGGGCTCATAACCGATGCCCAGCTCAAACGGGCTCTCGAGACTCAGCACGCTTCCGAAACCGAGCGGCGCCTCGGCACGATTTTGGTTGAGGCCGGCTTCGTGTCGCAAGAAGCGCTTCAGAACTCGGTGAACCACCAGGTTCGACGCGTGCTGCACGAGCTTCTCGAGTGGGATCAGGGGTTCTTTCACTTCGATCGCTTCGAGGTTCACGAGCGCGCGGAGATAGAGGTGGAGGCAAGCGACTTTTTCGTCGACGACGGTCTCGCGGCCGACAAGCTCCTGCTCGACGGCATCGCCGAGCAGCTCGAGAGCGAAGAGACCGATACGGAGCCTCCCGAGGCGCGCTCGCTACGGAGCGTCATGAGAGAGTTTCGGACGCCGAGTTTTACGGGCGAGGTCACCCTTCCGGTGCTCGACTACGCCCGGAACCTGGTCCGTCGGGGAGCTCTTTTCAGCGCCAGTCCAAGCGGCTTCTCCGGAGTTGGCCAGTTCGGTTTTGACTCTGACGGGTCCTCCGGAGCCCGGCGTGTCCGTGCGATTCGGCTGCCACTTCGCGAACCTTCAGTCTTCCGTGAGGCGATCGCTCGCAGGGAGCCCCACATCCTCGCACCGGAGGACAATCCGACCAATCGGGGGCTCTTGCGCCAACTCGGTGGTGGCTGGCCCGTGGAGACCCTGGTAGCTCCACTCGTCGTCAGCGGCAGAGTTCTGATGATCTTTTATGGAGACAACTTACCGGCCGACGAGCCGATCGGCTCGATGGGAGGCTTCGCCGAGGTGCTCTCTAACTCCGCCCTGACCACGCCTTGGATCCGCACTCCCAGCCACGACAGATCCACCAGAGTGGCCTGGCGCGAGTCCGCGTCTTCGTCATTCAACCGGATGTCTTTGTTGACGTAGTAGCGAACCGCCCAGCGCTTCGCAAGGCTAAACAAGGTCTTGACGTTCACCGCATGACCTCGGGCCGCGGCCAGCTGCATCTTGATGGCTATCAGAGGTTGGTTCTCTAGGAAGGCCAAGAGTACCGAGGTGTCGAGTCTCACGAGAGCTCCCGCTCCCTCGGCCCGGGCGGTCTCGCTACGCTCATGACCATCAAAGAGGCCGCTCTCACCAAACGAGTCGCCCGACCGGAGTCGACCGAGAGGCTCGTGCGCTTGGTCCGGCGGCCCCCCGAAGAGCATCACGGTCCCCTCTTGAACGACATAGAAGCCGTCGGGAGGATCTCCCGCTCGATAGATCGTCTCGCCGCCTGCAATCGGCATCACCGTCGAATTCGTCGCCAAGCAGCGAAGGTCCCTTTCGCTCAATGATTGAAAGAGTGGGAGTCGCCTGAGCGTTTCGGTCGGCATGACTAACCGGCCCTCTTCCCGACAAGGCCGAACCGGGGGAGTCCGAGCCAGATACGGTACCTACAAGTTGGCTCAGATCCCCGGCGGACGTCAGCCAGCCGCCCAATAGAGCTGACCCTGGTGACCCCGAGCCTGCCTGGTGCTCGAGGTATTAGAGACTGTCGCCAGCGGTCAAAATGCGTCTCCAAGGCAAGGCCCTCTCAATGGCCTTCCCAAAGCTCAATCCGGCTTGGCGCACCATAACCTTCCGCAAGTCAGAATGATGACGGGAGGGCCTCGAGCATGCAACAAAGCGCAAACCGTACGGGAGTGGAACTCCGGTTGACGGACTTCCGCTCCGCGCGCAGCACTTCGAGTGCTCACGAGTTGGACTTGGCCCCATCCTGGTCCGATATGTTGCCCTTTTAGGGCCAATTTGCCGGTCATTCAAGAAGTCTCGCCGCACACCTACCGCTGAAACAGAACCGGGCGCCCGGCCAGGCGCTGTTGACGTAGTGTTCGCCCATGACCGAACCGAACGAGCCGTCGACCTGGGAGCGGGCCGAATCGGTCGAGAAGTTCGCCAACCGCGATCCCGATCTGCGGCTGATGGAGCTACTCGAACAGGTCGCCGACCCGGCCGCGATGAGGGTGCTCGACCTCGGCTGCGCAGCGGGTCGAAACACCGTCGAGTTGGCCAAGCGTGGATTCGACTTCCAGGCACTAGATGGCTCGCGAGCGATGATCGAGCGCACCACGGCGCGGGTCACAGCGGTCCTTGGAGAGCTGGAAGCCGGGCGCCGGGTCCACCTGGGCCGGATGGACGACCTGAGCGCTTTCGGCGACGCAGCGTTCGACCTCGTCGTCGGTCTGGGGATCTTCCACTGCGCCTCGAGCCGCGTGGAGTGGGACCGGGCGATGGGCGAGAGCGTACGGGTTCTAGCCCCGGGAGGCCGTCTCCTGATCTCGGTCTTTACGCCGGAGACCGATCTCCAAGGAAAGGGTATCCGCCCGTTTCCAGAGGAGCCACACGTCTACAGCGGCTTCTCCTCGGGCCGCACCTTCCTGGTCGACGCGGCAACGCTCGACGCTGAGTTGGCGGGCCGTGGCCTCGAGCCGGCAGTTCCCACCAAGACGGTGCGAGTCGAAATCGAGCGGGGGCGCCGCGTCGTGGTCAACGCGCTTTACGAAAAGGGCTGATTGGGTCCCATCGCCGCCGGCGTCGAGGCGAACATTGAAATGGTCTTCCACGATCATGGTCGGAACCCCACCCGAAGGGGCGGGCTCGCGGGCCCTCCCTCGGCTATTGGCGGTGGCGCCAGGCGACTGTAGTCTTTTTGCAACAGGCAGTTGGGTGCGGCTCCCCGAGGACGATTCCCCGTCCGCGCCGCCGTAGCCGGGAGGTGATTATGCTTGCCATGGAGGTTCCGGAGGTGCGGCTATGGCCGTGCCGACGATGGCTGTCCGGGAGCTGCCTGCTTTTCGCCCTGGCGACGACGGCCCCGGCAGCGGAGATCAGGGTCGATGCCGGCTGCTCTCTGGTGGACGCCATCGACGCCGCGAACAGCGACGCGGCAGTAGCCGGCAGCTCGTGCGAGGCCGGCAGCGGCGCCGACAGGATCATTCTGACGAGTCACGTTACGTTGAGTCTGCCCGTCAACTATTACCTGGGTTGGAACGCGGTGAGGCCGATCACGACCGACATTACGATCGATGGGCGTGGCCACTACATCTACAGATCGGCCACCGCCCCCTTCATCTTCCGCTTCTTCGCGATCAGAGACTTCGGCACACTGAGGCTCGAAAACGTGATCCTCGAGAACGGACGAGAGTACAAGGGCGGGGCCGTTTACAACAACGTGGCTGGGCTGGTCGTGAGGAACAGCGTATTCCTGGGCAACGACGTCACCGACAAAGGCGGCGCCATCTACAACCGAGGAAGCACAGAGATCGAGTCCACCCTGATCTGGGGGAACTCCGCCGGCTTCCGCGGTGGGGGCATCTACAACGCGGACGGCGACCTTTCCGTCCGGTACGGAGCTGTGGGCGGTAACGAGGCCGAGCTCGGCGGCGCGGTCTTCTCCGCCGGCGGCACCCTCATCCTTCTTCAGACCGATATCCATTACAACGAGGCAGACGCGGGAGCGGGCGTCTACAACGAGCACTACATGTGGGCGTGGGAGACCCTCTTCCACGACAACACGGCAAGTGGAAGTGGAGGCGCGCTATTCAATACCACCACCTCCTCCGGGGAGGCCTACGTTCGCAATTCGACCTTCTCGGCCAACACCGCCTTCGACGGCGGCGCCATCTACAACGACGGTTTTCTGAACGCGACGCTAACCACCTTCTCGGGAAACGCCTCCACCGGCCCCGCGATCTTCACCGTCGCCGGCTTTAGCGCCGCCACGGGCAGCGACGCGAGTCTCTCGTCTTCGATCGTTGCCGACAGCACCGGCGGGGGCCACTGCAGCTGGTGGGAGATCGTCGACGAAGGCGCCAACCTGGGGTGCCACGGTGACGAGGTCACCCACTTCGACGTGAATCTGCAGGACAACGGCGGACCGACGATGACCCACGCCCTGTACGGCGCGAGCAACGCCGTCAACGCCGCCATAAACTGCGGCCCTTGGGTCGATCAGCGAGGCGTCGCGCGGCTCGGCGGCTGCGACATTGGCGCCTTCGACTTCGGGCTCTGCGAGGACGACGTCCTCAGAGATGAAGAGATCATCATCGGCAAGACCATGAACGTCTGTGAGCACGTCTGGATCGGCCCGAATGTCGAGGTGGTGAGGGGTGCTTTTCTCTCCGTGACGGCAGGCGGCACGATCACCCTCCGCAACGGCTTCTCGGTCGACCGCGGCACCAGCGTCACCCTGAGCGCTGGCTCGTCGTGAAGTCTGCTGGTGCAGTCGATGACGGGCTCTGCCGCCGCCTATCGGCTGCGCACCCATCCCGCCCCTTCGGGTGGCACTCCTACGCAGCGGTCGGCGTGACATTTTAGGTTGCCTCGATAAGGGCACACCTGGGAAAACCCAGAGCCGCAAAGCCACGGGTCCTCGCCTCCTCCGCGACGCTCAGGCCACAACGCTCAGCCACGAAGGACCCCAAGACCGCCGAGCTGCCGAAGGGCCGATAGGAGGGCTCGCAATGGTCAAACTCGGACTTCCGTTCACCTCACTCTTCGCTCTCGTACCGCTCATTGCGCTGGCCGCAACCGAGCCGCCTTCACTGACCCTCCGCTCCGACGGCATCCAGTTTCCAGACGGCACCCTCCAGACGACGGCCCCGGGCTCCTACGCCGACGTGATCATCGTTGCCAAGTCGGGCGGGCATTTCACCTCGATCCAAGCCGCCCTGGACAGCATCCCTCCCCCACCAGTGATCAGTCGCAGCCTGGTCCTCGTGGCGCCGGGCGTCTATGACGAGCAGGTCACGATGCGGCCGTTCGTAGATATCGAGGGATCCGGGGAAGGTGTGACGATTATTCGCTGGTCCGGGTCTACGAGTTTCGATTCAGGCACGGTGGTCGGCGGCCACTATGCCGAGCTCCGCTCGCTGACCGTCGTCAACACCGGCGGTGACGACAATGCGATAGCGATCTTCCTCGAGGAGGTGTCGACGACCCTGTCCGAGGTTTCGGCGTTCGCGACCGGAGGTATCTACAACAGCACCGGTATCTATATCCGGAACTGTTCGCCGACGCTGCGCCATGTCAACGTTTCCGCGGAAGGCCCGAGTTACCACGTCACCGGCGTCTACAACTCCAACGCGTCGCCGACGATGACCCGGGTCGTCGCGTCGGCCTCGGGCGGCGGCTACTCCAAAAAGGGAATCGTCAACGGGAGCTCTTCCTCACCTCGCATGACCCTTGTCGAGGCCTCAGCCTCGGGTCCCAGCGACAACTACGGCATCGAGAACGGGCTCAACGCCTCGCCGACGATGATCAATGTGACGAGTACGGCCTCGGGCGGCGAGTACAATTACGGCATATACAACAGCTCGTCGTCCTCGCCGCTGATGAGCTCGGTTGTGACGAGGGCTTCCGCAGGAAGCGCAAGGAACGTCGGCATCGCTTTGGGAAACGGCGTCATGATGAGCTCGAGCGCGTCGGCGTCGGGTCCGAACGAGAACTTCGGAGTCGAGGGGTGGGCCTCGCCTGAGGGTGAGATTCACAACTCGCGCGTGTCTGCCTCCGGAGGCGTGACCAACCGAGCAGTCTACGTCTCGAGCTTGGCCTCAGTGAGAGTGGCCTATAGCCAGCTAGCCGGAGCGGTCCTCGGCTCGGGTGTTTCCTGCTTTGGGGCCTACGATGAGAACTTCGAGGCGCTGGGCCCCGACTGCCAGCCGATCCCTCCGCCCTGACCGGCCGAGGGCTTCGAAGCGGTCACCAGCTCCGCCCCTTCACTGCGCGACGAGACAGGCCCGCCGCGAGCTCTGGTCACCTTCTGAGGGAGACTCCGTCGAGTAGCAATCGGCCCGAGCTTGCCGGTGGCGTTCCGCCGGGGAGGCCGAGCTTCAACGCGCCGGCGAACCGGACACCGGTCGCCATGTTTTCCGCCGACGCGCGGACAGATCCGTTCTTGCTCAGGCGGGCCACGCCGTCGCGCGAGCTCGGAGACGAAGCCGATCGCCATTCCACGGCCAGCTGCACCGCGGAGCGAGTTTTGAAACGCATTCGGCCCACCAGCCGCTCTCCGGCTGAGCCTTCGCTCACCCACAACGCGGCTCGATAGCGCTTCCGGGAGATCTGTTCGAGAGCCAGACGCAGGTGGACGCCACGGCCGTCGCTCAACGTCAGAGCATCGGCCTGGCCGCCCGCCAAATCGAGCCCGCTGGTCTCCGCAAAGAAGCTCACCTCTAGGTCGGTCGAGCGTTGGGTCGCCCGGGTGCGAACAAAACGCTCGCGGCCGTCGGCAGCCGGTATCGCCAGAGCGAATCCCGATCCGGCGAGACCCGGCGCCACGATCTCGACCGGCCCCTTGCGCGTCCAGCCGGCGAAGCTCCCCGACTCGAAGCCGCTGGCGAAGACCTCGCGGCTCACCACCCGATGGACCGCGCCTCTGAAGTCGACGACATACAACTCGCCCTCTTCGTCCTCGCCAAAGGTGACGAGCCGGAGGTCGGTTTCGGCCAGCACTCGCGATATCCAGACTCCGTCGCGGTTGGGTTCGGCTCCCCAGATTACTCCCGAGCAGTAATCCCCGAACAGATAGTGCCCCACCAACGTCGGTCCGCGGCTGCCGCGATAGCGATAGCCACCGGTCACGGAGCAGCCCAAGTCATGGCCGTACTCGAGGATGGGCGACACCAGATTGTCGGCATCGCAGTCCGAGGGCGGCTCGAAGCACGCCGATCCCTCCATCCGGCGCCAACCGTAGTTCTGGCCGCCCGGACTCGCGGCGGCCTGGAAGTCAACCTCCTCGATTCGGTTCTGGCCGACGTCGGCAATGAACAGGTCCCCGGTCAACCGGTCGAAGCTGATGCGCCAGGGGTTGCGCAAACCGTAGGCCCAGATGTCGTCCCTGGCCCCGGACTCGCCAACGAACGGATTATCGGACGGAACCGCTCCGGGTCCGCCGTCGACATCCAACCGCAAGATCTTGCCGAGCGGTCTACCGAGACTCTGGGCGTTGTTGTCCGGATCGCCACCGTTGCTGCCGTCCCCCGAGGCCACGTAGAGGTAGCCGTCCGGGCCGAAGGCCAGGTCACCACCGGTGTGGCCTGCGGTCGTCTGTGGGATGGCGAGAATCCGGAGCTCGGAACCGGCGCGGGCACGGTTCGGATCGGCGTTCGACACGCTGAAACGTGCGATCACCGAGTCGCCCGACAAGTCGGAGTAATGAACGAAGAAGTAACCGTTGCTTTCGTGGTCGGGATGGAAGGCCAGCCCGAGAAGTCCGTGTCCACCCTGGCAGCAGGTGACCCGGTCGCGGATATCGAGGAACGGCCTTCGGCGGACGGCTCTGTCCTCGATGACATGAACCCTCCCGGCGCGCTCGACCACGAAGAGACGGTTGGTGCCGTCGCCGGCGTTGACCAGGCCCAGCGGCCTTTCGAATCCCGAGGCTACCGGCTCGAGCTCCACCGCCCCGCCGGCCAGGAGTGGACCGGCCGAGAACAGGAAGACGGCAAGGAGTATGCGGCTCATGTCAACGCGGTCCGTGGCCCCAGACCGCGATCGTAGCAAGTCGTCGAGTCGCCTACTCGCGATGACTTGCGCCTACTGTCCTCTCAGGCCGGCGAGAACCCCTTCGATGCGCGCCTTCTGGTTCTCGGGCGCCATCTCGAGTGCCTTCGAGTAGCTCTCGATCGCCAGAGCCGTATCGCCGTTGGCGACATAGGCTTCACCGAGACTGTCGCGGGGATTCCACGAAACGGGGTGATCGGAGACGTTCTTCTTGAAGATCTCGATCGCCTTGGCGACGTCGTTGCGTTGCAGCAAGTAGCGGTACCCGATGGCGTTGGTCTGGTTTTCGTTGGCCATCGTAAGAGCTTGCTCTTCGATCGCGCCGGCCTCGTCCGCGCGCCCCATCTGTTCGAGCAGCCCCGATTGGGTCATCAGGTTGTTGGCGTTCTCCTCTATGGAAACCGAGCGCTCGGCCCACGCCAGGGCCTCTTCGTGGTTGATGTCGTTGTTCAGGCAGTAGGCCGCGGCGCTGTTCCAGCCTTGCCAGGAGAAGCCGGGCAGGTGCCGCAGATCGTTGCGGATCTTCTCCAACACCAGCGTTTCGCTATCCACTTCCACCGTGAACGGCACGGTCAGCTCTTCCCAATGAAGCGCGATCACGGCGTGTGAATCGTCTACCTCCTCGAAGCCGTAGCGCAGGCGCTCTTCGAAGGCAGAGCTCTTCTCTGGCGCGACCTCGACTCGCGCGGCGTCTTCGGCTTCGTCGTAGCTGAAGCTTCCCCACGAGGTCGAGTTGTGGCTCAGGATGACCGTCCATTTGTCTTCGGTCGGCAGCATGTGCAGGCCATAGGTGCCGGCCGCGAGCGCGGTGCCGCCGATCGTCACCGGATGGCTGAAAGAGATCGTGGTGTTGTCGTTGGCTCCGGCACGCCAGACGGCGTCGTGGGGCACCAAGCCGCCCCAGATGGCGCGACCGTTGACCGCCGGGCGGTGGTAGTCGATGGTGATATCGGTGATCCCGACCGTCTGACTGATGGCAGCGTGCGGGCTGACTCGGGGCAGGCCTTGGATGTTCTGCGCCGCGGCCGGGCCGGCCGCGATGCCAAGGCTCGCGATCGCGAGGACGGCGAGAGCGATGGAGGCATAGGGAGCTCGGGGAGAGAATCTGGCTCGACGAGGCTTGTGCATGATCGATCTCCTTATGGGGAAAAGTTTGGAAAAGCTGTCTTCCGAGAGCGATGCTCGCTCCAGAGATACGGTCAGTGGTCTCAGATGTTGCAGCGCCAGATCGCCGCCGTGTTGTGCAACAGATCTTCTTAACTCGGGTGTATCCCTCGGCTTGCGGTATTCGTCTCTACAGTGTGAGGCGACCGACGGGAGACGCAAACGACCTGAGACACGAGGAGCCCGAAGATGTGTGAAAAAAGGCCCAGAACCGATGAAGCGCAGGCGAAGCAGTTGCTGGAGACGACTGAGCCGCGGGGCCACATGAGCTGCCCCTGTGAGCCCAAGCGATGCCTTCCCGTCGCGGGTGCGGTGATGGCGGCCGTGGCGGTGGCATTGCTGATTCGGGCGAGGAAACGCTCCCGCCGCAAATCTCAACCGGTGCAGAGCCCGCACACGACGGGCTGTTGCGCCTGACCGGAAAGGAGGAACAAAGATGATCGACAGGCGCGCGCAGGTCGGGTGGTGCTGCTGGGGCCTCTGCAGGGCTGAACGCAGAGGATTGGCAGGACGCCTGGATGCGATCGGTTGGGGGGCGTTTTTCGTCTGGGTCGGCGTCGCCCTGCTGGCGGACGTCGGATGGGGTCCGGCCCTGCTGGGCATCGGATTGATCATCCTGGGGGGACAGATCGCGAGATGGCTCTACCGGCTTAGGCTAGAGGGGTTCTGGCTGCTGGTTGGCGCGGGATTCTTGCTTGGTGGTCTGTGGCGGGTGGTGGACGCTACCCTGTCGCTGCTGCCCGTCCTTCTGGTCCTGGCGGGTCTGGCTCTGGTGGTCGGGGCCCTGCTGTCGGGTCGGCTGAGCGACAAGGCCTGACAACTCCCGCCCCTACGGGTGGCGTATTTCTCGCAATTGCAGGCGTAAGATTCCAGGCGCCTCGACAAAGGCACACCTGGGAAAACCCAGGGCCGCAAAGCCACGGGTCCTCGCCTCCTTCGCGACGCTCAGGCCCTGACGCTCAGCCACGAAGGACCCCGGGACCGCCGAGTTGCCGAAGGGAGACGAAGGAAGCCTCGCTGTGCCGCCGACAGGCCGGGAACCGATCCAGCACTCGCTTTGCCAAGGTAGCGGAGACTCGAGGTACCAACAAAAAGGCAGTCCCAAGGAGAACGACGCCATGCGGTATGAGGCCCCAGCGACCCAAGGGCTCCTCTCGTCGATCGCAGTATTCGTGCTGACACTGAATCTCGCACCTAGCTGGGTCGGCGCCAGCTCGATCGGTCTCCCCGACCGAGCCGACCCGCGCGAGCCCGCGAAGGGCAGGTCGGCCGACGTTCAGGCAAGGCCGTTCGAGATTCAGGGGCATCGCGGCGGCGCCGGCCTTGCCCCTGAGAACTCGATGGCGGCGTTCGAGAAGGCGATCTCGCTTGGAGTCGACACTCTCGAGATGGACACCCAGTCGACCAGCGATCGTGTGCTCGTCGTCAGTCACGATCAGAAGATCGGAGGGAACTGCCGTCGAATAGACGGCGGCACCTTGGGGTCGAGGTTCCTCATGGACCTCAGCCTCGAGGACGTCAAAGCGATCAGGTGCGAAGGCGAGGTCGCCATACCGACGCTTGAAGCGGTCTTACGTCTCGCTCACGCTGCGCCCTATGCGGTCCGCGCCAATGTCGAGCTCAAGATGCAGAAGGCCTCACGCGGGATTCCAGTGGAGGAATTCGCGGCATTGTTGGTCGATGTCATCGACGCGACCGGAATGCGTGGTCGGACCCTCGTACAATCGTTCGACGCCGAGGCGCTGCGCTACATACGCCGGATCGCCCCGGATATCCCCCGCGCGGTCATCGCGCGCGACCGCGACTCGTACCTCGCGATGGTGGAAGACACGACGGCGTCGGCTCTGCTTCCGCGCCGTGACCGTCTCGAACGGGAGGACGTCGAGGCGCTTCACGCTCGGGGGGTGGCCGTGATCCCGTGGGTCGTTGACGATCCCGAGGAAATGCGGAGACTTCGATCCTGGGGCGTCGACGGCATCATCACCAACCGACCGGATGTCGCTCTCGACGTCCGGAACGGTCCGAGGCGGCGTTCTGCCGACGTGGAGGCCAGCTTGCCGCCGCCAACGCCCTGGCCCCCTCCCACCCAGCCGACCCCTCCGAGCGCCTCCCCCGCACAGATCACACCGGAAGTGACCCGAGATGCGTACGACATCAGCGAAGTCCGGAAGGTCGCGGTCTACTACTTCACCTCGGACGGCAGGATGGACTCGTACCTGACCTCCGTCTTTGTCGAGGAGCTCCGCAACCTGCGGGTCCACGAGGCGATCGACCCGTATGAGCTGGCGGACCAGCCGAGAGACGGCGAGCAGTATCATCCGGCTGGGAAGCTCGACGCCCTTTTCGAGGAGGCCGGTCTGCGTTCCGCCGAGGCGATCATCATCGGTGTCGGCAAGTGGTATCGACCCGGAGGGCTGGGCCGGGGTTTTCGACTCGAGGTGCGGCTGATCGAGGCGCGCGGGGGAAGGGTTTTGTGGCAGGAGACGGCAGCCTCGGGCGGAACCTTCAGCGGGCCCCCCGCCAAGCGCGAGGTCGTGCGCAAGGTGCTCCGCAGCTATCCCGGTGGCCGCAGGCGTTAGCTCCCGTCAAGTGCTACAGTGAATTCGAATGACACAGCTGCCGAGGGCGATCCTCACCGAGAGAGAGATCGGACAGCAGGTCCGGCATCTGGCGGACCGTATCTCCCGGGACTACCGCGAGGTCGACGAGCTGTTCATGATCGGCGTCCTGCGAGGCGCGTTCATCTTTCTCGCCGACCTGTCGCGGCTGTTGAAGATCCCGCGCCGGATAGACTTCATCGCCCTCTCCAGCTACGAAGATGGCGACCACCGAGGCGCCGTGCGGCTGATCATGGACCTCAGGTCGGACCTCGCCGGCCGCCACGTGCTGATCGTCGAGGATATCGTCGACACCGGCCATACACTGGCCTACCTGATGGAGACCCTGGCCGCCCGGCGACCGGCTTCCCTCAAGTCGTGCGTTCTGGTGCGCAAGCCCTCTCGGCATGAGGTGCCGGTCGAGATCGACTACCTGGGCTTCGAGATCGCCGACGTCTGGGTCGTCGGCTATGGGCTTGACTACAACGACCGCTACCGAACATTGCCCTACATCGGCGCTCTCGACGGGGGCGGTTGATCTCAGGGGCGCCGACCGAGTGTC
The DNA here is from genome assembly GCA_024224155.1 of bacterium. NCBI lineage: Bacteria > bacterium. Next base: position 3,612 of record JAAENP010000198.1, on the reverse strand, counting down.
GATCTGCTCAGGTTCGGTGCTCGCAGTTCCCGCCGCAGCCGGTCAAGGAGACTGAGCCGCCAGGGGTGGGCCCAGGGGACTTCCCAGCCCCCGGACCTCGATGGTTCTCTTGCTGATCGAGACGTTGTTGTCTCGTGCAAGGTCGTAGTTGTCTTTGTCTCGATCGACGGCGGTGATCAGGTAGTACTCTCCAAGTGGGAGATCCTCCGGAACGGCCGCTCGCGATCGGGTGCTCTTCTTCTTGCCGTCGGCCAGCGGTGCCAGGTCGGCCGAGCCGATCCAGCGGAGCTCGCCGGCACCGGTTGGCTTCGCCGAGAGGTAGAAGTCGACCTTGGTGGCCGCGGACGCGCGCTCGCCATGGTTCTTTGTTTTGGCGGTGAGGCGCAGAGTCTCGCCCGGTAGCACTACCCGCGGCCTGGCCTTGGGGCGAAGAGCCGCCAGGTCGATGATCTCCCGCGCCGTGAGGATCTTCTCCATCATCGGGAACGTCTCGACCATATCGAAGCCGATGTCGGAAGAGACCTCGGACCCCACAACGACCACCATCTCTGCGTCGGGCAAAACGACGATCGCCTGTCCGCCAAAATCGGTCGCCGCAAAACCGCGAAGATGATGAAGACGCGAGTCCATGAGAATTGACTCGAAGAACTCGGGCTCCAGAGTCCACCACATGTAGCCGAAGCCGATCCCCGGGATCCGTGGAGTGCTGGGGACCGAGTAGGCCCGGGTGCTTTCTTCGACCCAGGTTTCGGGAATGATCTGCCCGTTACCCCATTTTCCGTTCTGGAGAAAGAGCTGACCGAGTCGCGCGCGGTCCCTGACCGACATCCGGAACCAATAGCAGGAATGCAGGGAATACCTCATCTCCCAGCGGTAGTTACAGTCGCTTGCCTGGAAGTCCTGCATGCCGAGCGGGCGAGCGATCTTCTCTTCGAACTCCTCGAAGATCTCGCGGCCGGTCTCCTGAAAGTAGATCGTACCGAGTGCGTTGACGTCCCAGTTGTTGAGGTACCAGAAGGTTCCCGGCGGATGAGATCCACGCGCCGGCCGATTGTCCTTCATCCACTGGGACTCACACGCCGCCTCGTGGTAGACGCCTGATCTGGCTTGAAGAAGGTGGCTGATCTTGGCCTGTCTTTCCGCTCGGGTCAGCGCCGGCAGGTCGGTGATCCCGACCTCCTCGAGGGTCCTCTCTACATCGATGTTTCCGTTCTCTACTTGAGTTCCGTAGAGGGCAACCAACAAGGTTCCCCGCACCGTGGGGCACAGGTACTCTTTGCTCGAGTCGCCGAAAGCCGCCAGGACCCTTTCTTTGTAGACAAGGAAGGACGACGCCAAGGAGGCGTTGTCCAGATCCCCCCAGAGTTGCTCGGCCTCGGCGACCTGCTCTGACGAAAACCCGGCCTCCTCCGGTGTCTCCCATCTCGGCCAGTCGGCCTCGGCGGGACCGGCGACAACCGGTTGTGTCTGGGCCGCAAGCAGGCAAAGGCATGCGGCCGCCAACATCAGTGATCCGATTCGTGACCTGTGTTTTGTTGTCATGGTTTTGTTTCCTCCCGATGAGTGCTGCCGTTGTGTTCGCTCCTACCTGTGAACGCGACGTTCCATGTGGAAATGCGCACGCGTCAGACCGGTCTTCGGTTTGAAGAGGCGTCGGGGCGCGGTCTTCTTTCGAGTCGGCAAGGCGACGCGGGCTGGTATCGTTCGAGGAAAGGTCGAGATGAAGAAGATCACTCCAGCCGCCCAGGCTGCGTTCGGGCTAGCGGCGGTCGAAGCACGAGACCTGGGTAGCCCCGAGATCGACATCGAGCATCTCTTCCTCGGCCTCTGCAGGGTCGACTCGCTGCGCAAGATCCGGGCCAGTCAGACGTTCGAGCTTCCCTTGGCCGAACTTCGAAGCCTCGAGATGGAGCTCGCCGACTACTCTGTGGCGCTCAGGGCGAGCGGACTGCATCCGGCTCGCGCGCGTCGATACCTGCGGGCTCTCTGGTCCGAAGAGCGTCGAGGGGCCGAGAAGTTCTCCGGGCATCGGACGCCAGATTGCCGCAGGGTTTTCAAGCAGGCCGAGGCTCTGGGAGGAGGTTCGATTGATCTCGCTCGGCTGATGCAGGCCACACTCCAGGCTCCTTCGCGCCTTCTGGACCGATTGTTCGCGGAGTTCGGAGTGACGAGGGGGGCGATCGGACCTGCCCTGGGAGTCGCCGCGTCCAAGGCCCGAATGACACCTGTTGCGCCACAGGAGACGAAGCCGACTGGCCCGGTGGACGAAGGGGTGGCCAGTCAGTTCGGACGGGATCTGAGCCGGCTGGCGCATGCGGGAGATCTTCACCCGGTGGTTGGGCGGCGCGAGGAGATTGAGCAGGTTGCACGCATCCTGCTCCAGGCCAAGAAGAACAACCCGATCCTGGTCGGCGACGCCGGTGTCGGCAAGACGGCGATCGTCGAGGGTCTGAGCTCCCGCTTGGCGGAGGCCGAGGCGCCACGAGTGCTGAAGGGCCTGCGCATCATAGAGATCTCGCTGGGGGCCCTCGTTGCGGGAACGAAGTACCGGGGCGAGTTCGAGGAGCGGATTCAGGCGATTCTCGCGGAAGCTGAAGCCGACCCTTCGCTAGTGCTCTTCATCGATGAGATTCACATGCTCTTGGGGGCGGGTGCCGCGAGCGGCGCCATGGACGCGGCAAACCTCCTCAAGCCAGCGCTTGGCCGAGGCACCTTGCGTTGCATCGGCGCCACGACTACGGGCGAGTATCGGCGGCACATCGAAAACGATCCCGCCCTGGAGCGTCGCTTCCAGGTGGTGTGGGTGGACGAGCCCTCCCGAGACACGGCCGTGGATATCCTCCGGGGTCTAAGGCCCGAGCTGGAGGCGCACCACGGAGTATCGATCGATGAGGCCGCCCTTCAGAGGGCCGTCGATCTCTCGATCCGCTACCTCCCAGACTTCCGCTTGCCGGACAAGGCGATTGATCTGGTGGACCAAGCCTGCGCTCGGTCGATGCTAGCGGCGTTTAGCTCAGCGCGTTCCCCGGACCAGATTGGAAGGAGTGCCCCGAGCGAGAGCCAGACGATCGGTCCGGAGGAGATTGCAGGAATCGTAGCCCAGAGGTGCCAGGTTCCAGTCGAGCGCTTGACCGAAGCGGAGGGAGAACGGTTCCTCCGAATGGAGGAATCTCTGAGTCGGCGGGTGATTGGCCAGGAGGGCGCCGTCGCGACCGTGTCGAGCGCGATCCGGGCCGCCAAGTCGGGACTCTCCGACCCTCGACGGCCGCTTGCCGTCCTTCTCTTCCTGGGTCCAACCGGGACCGGAAAGACCGAGCTGGCCAAGGCCCTGGCGGAGTTTCTCTTCGAGGACGAGCGCCGGCTCGTCCAGATCGACATGTCCGAATACGGCGAGCGACATGCCGTCGCCAAGCTCATCGGCGCGCCCCCCGGATACGTGGGTCATGAGGCGGGCGGCCAGCTCACCGATCGCCTCCGTAGCCAGCCCTATTCGGTTGTCCTGTTCGACGAGATCGAGAAAGCCCACTCAGACGTCTTCGATCTCTTTCTTCAGATCTTCGAAGAAGGGCGCTTGACCGATTCCCGGGGCCGGCGAGCCAGCTTCCGCGACGC
>JAAENP010000197.1 GCA_024224155.1 bacterium | reverse complement strand
GAGACCCTATTTGCGCTCTTTCAGCTTGATGCTGACGCTGCCGTTACCGTCGGTGGCGTTGTTGAAGTACTTGACCCACTCGTTGGCGAAGGTCTTGAGCTTGGCGATGGACTCGGGCCTGGCGGGCTGGCCGTCGGCCGCCACCAGGATAAAGGCCATGTTGAAGGTCTTGGGTGCGTCGGCCGCCGCCGGAACTCGCGGCCCCACCTCGTCGATGATGTTGTCGACCGTGAAGTCGACTCGCTGGCCGCCGAACTCGACACCGATCTGCGGTGCCGACTCGGGTCGCGGGTTGCTGGCGTAGACCTGGCGGTATTTCGTGCCGTAGAACTTGACCCGGAAGGGCAGATCGAGGCGCATCGAATCGTCGTCCACGGGCGCTATGGTCTCGCAGGCGCCCCAGTCGCTGTCCTGGATCCGGTCGCCGAAGTCCGGATTGATGTCCGCCGAGGTGGGCTTCGCCCTGAGTTTGCTCTTCTTCTTCAGGAAGCTCACCGAGTTGTTCGAGAAGTCGAAGAGGTTGCGCACGGCCACAACGGATCCGTCGTCTTCAATCACCGCGACCACGCCTTCCTTCCGGACGCCCGGGGCCCTTCTGGCTGAAGCGGCTCGGGCAAGGCGGCCGTCTTCTGCCAGCCTCCCGGAGGCTCTGCTCTCGAACCACCTGCTCTTGGCCTCCGCCTCGAGCAGGCGCGAGTGATAGCCATCGGTACCGCACCAGCCCTGTCCTTCAGCGGCGAGGCCGCGGGCATCAGCGGGGACCGCGAGGACGGCCAGGATAGCGAGAAGAGAGATCGAGAGAATGAGGTTTGTACGCATGGTCAGTCTCCGAGCGGCTTCTGTATACAAATCGACCGCCGCGCCCAAGGGCGTTGACGGCCGGAAGATGGCGCGCAATCTAGCACGAACACCGCTGAAGGCGAGCCAGGCTACTTCTTCCGTTTGAGCGAGGTCTTCATGCTGCCGTGACCATCGGTGGCATTCTTGAAATACCTCACCCACTCCCCGATCACGCTATTGAGCCGGTCGATCGACGCCTGGCGCACGGGCTCACCGGTCTGCCCGAGCAGCACGTGGGCCATCGTGAAGGAGGTCTTCGAGCTCTCGACCGATGGCACACGCGGCCCATGAACGGCGACGATGTCCTGAAGTGTGAGGTCCACACGCTGGCCGCCGAACTGCACGTTGAGCCTGGGAGAGTCCTCCGGGGATCCCTCGGTGGGATTGCGCACGAAGAACAACGGCCCGACTTCGTCGCCGGGAACGAAACCCATCAAGTACTGGTCCAGCTTGCTGTAACCGGTGGTGGCGTCGACCGTCTGGAAGTTCCCGCCGCCCATATCCATGATGTCGTTGCCCTGGAGCAGCGAGCCGTCGGAATCGAAAAAGAAGTTCCAGTGGGCCTTCTGCCGCCCCAGGAGCTCGTCGCTTGTCGAGCTGTCGTCCTCGAACAGCGTAAATGCCAACCAGCGGTGCCCGGCCTCGTGGCCGATGATGTCGAGTGCGCTATTGGTGTCGAAGAGGGTTCGGTTCAGATCGGTCGGATACTTGCCCAACCAGCCCATCTCCATCAGGCTCTCCAGACGCCCGTCGCTGCCCGCGAAATCGCTGAGGTCGAAAACGTCCAGCCCAATTCCCTGAATCTCGTTCTTGAGCCCGAAGTGACGGGCAAAGGCGCCCGACGAGCCCACCGGCGCGTTGAAGTCGTACCAGACCACGATGTAGTCGTAGACGTCCTTGAAGTGGTCGTAAAAGACCGGCGGAACGCCGAAAAGATCGACGACCGTAGAAAGGCTGTACTGCTCTACGATCGCCGCCGACGTCGGGGCTACCGGAAGCTCTTCGCTGAAGTCCACCAGATCCAGGCCGCCGGCGCCCCCGGGAGAAGCTCCCACGATGGGCTCCTGCGCGGCGATGTCGCCGTGAACGACCGTCGCCTTGGTTTTGAAAACGGTGATCTGGAAGGTGTTGCTGTCGTTGAAACCGAACTGGGGCACGTCTCGCCAGGTTATCTGGACGCTCTTGTTGCGCCGTTTGACGAAAACACCCCGCTCACCGCTGGTCGAGCCCGGGTCGAGGTCCAGGAACAACCCCGCGATCGCCGGGGGTCCGTTCAGTAGTCGGGCCAGAGACCGCTCCAGAGACGAGCAATCCGGAGCTCCAAAGGTCACGGTGCCGTCCGAGTTGATGAAGACGGTGTCGTACTTCTCGCCGTAGAACTTTGCCTTGAACGGCAGATCCACGCGCAGGGCGGCGTCGTCCCCCGGCGCAGCGTCGGGGTTGCATGTGCCCCACTCGGCGTTGCTGACGCGCTCGCCGAAATCCTGATTGACGCCTGCACCACTGGCAAGGGCGCGCACATTCTTCTTCTTGCGCTTGAAGATCACCGCCGTGTTCTGCCGGTCAAACTCGTTCCGGGCCCTGACCAGGGTGCCATCGTCCTCGATCACGGCCACCTTGCCGTCCTTGCGAACCGACGACGCTCTGAGCTGGGCGCTGGCCAGGCCCGTTTTCCCTATCTCGGTCAGCCGCCCCACCCGACGGCGCTCGAAAAGCCGATGCCGCGCTTCCGCCTCGAGCAGATTCGAGTGCCGGCCGTCGGTGCCGCACCAGGCGTGCTCGTCCCCGCCGGCGCCGCGGGCGTCCGCCGGCACCGCCACACCGGTCAGAGTCATGAGCAAGGCGGTCGAGTACGCGAGGGTTCTAAGCAGTGCCAGTCTCCGCGAGGTTCCAGAATCATGAGTTTGTGCGCCGGAGAGGACCGGTGGCCGAGAGGCGCGCTTCGTCAATCTAGCATGGGCTCCGCGCAGGACCGGTGCCGGATTCCACTCGAGTACCGTAGCAATCGGCGCCCG
>JAAENP010000196.1 GCA_024224155.1 bacterium | reverse complement strand
GCTCGTTCGGCCTGTCGGTGTACGGCCAGGGCGGCATGAACACCGACTATCCAGCGCCGACCTTCGGCGTTTCGCCGACCGGCGTCAACCTGTCGCAGCTGTTCATCGTCCCGACCTATGCCACCAAGTTCGGCAGTGAAGACCACTCGATCGGCATCTCGCCGATCATCGCTTACCAGACCTTCGAGGCGGAAGGCCTCCAGGCTTTCGGTATGTTCTCTTCCGATCCGGCCAAGCTCACCAACAACGGCGCCGACACCTCGACCGGATTCGGCGCGAAAGTCGGCTACCTGGGCAAGCTCAGTCCTCAGTTGTCTCTTGGCATCGCCTACCAGACCAAGATCTCGATGGACGAGTTCAGCGACTACGCCGGTCTCTTCGCCGGTGACGGTAATTTCGACATCCCGTCGAACTACGTCGTCGGCATCGCCTACAAGTTCGGCGACAACGCGGTGTTCGTGCTCGACATGCAGGAGATCATGTACACCGACGTGAAAGGTGTCAGCAACCCGATTTTTCCGGCTCTGGGCCGCGCCTTCATGGGCGACCCGAGCGGTCTGCTCGGCAGCCCGACCGGTCCCGGCTTCGGCTGGGAAGACATGACCGTCATCAAGGCGGGCCTCCAGTGGGGCTCAGAAGACTGGACTTGGCGGCTTGGCTACTCGACGACCGACCAGCCGATTCCCGGAACCGAGGTTTTGTTCAACATCCTGGCGCCAGGTGTGGTCGAAGACCACATCACCGTCGGTTTCACACGGGATCTCGCCTCCAACCGGGCCTTCAGCGTCTCTCTGATGCACGCGCCGTCGGTCAGCGTCAGCGGGCCGAACCCGCTCGAGGCGCCCGGCCAGCAGACGATCGAGATCGCGATGGATCAGTGGGATCTGGAGATCGGATACTCCTGGGGCATCTGAGGACCGAATAGAGGTTGGTAGAAGGCTCGCTTCTGAGCACGAGTTGCTTGCTTCGGTTTGGCTGCTTCGAGGCGGTACGCCGCCGCGAAGCAGCTGCTTCTTTTCTTCGGGTCGGGCGGCGGATACTCCATAATTGGTGGACGGGAAGAGGAGTGACGGTGATCGCCGGCCGCGAAAAGAAACTGCCGAGAGGGAACCTGGTATGTCGCTAGCGGTGGCCGACCGCACCGAGACGGCCCGCTGGGCCAAGGTCATCGACCACGAAAGCTGTATCGGATGTCACGCTTGTTCAACCGCGTGCAAGTCGGAAAACGAGGTGCCGCTTTCGGTCAATCGAACTTATGTCAAGTACGTCGATGTCGGTGTCTTCCCGCAGGCGAGACGCGCGTTTCAGGTAACCCGGTGCAACCAATGCGCCGACGCCCCGTGCACGCAGGCCTGTCCGACTCGGGCCATGCATGCCCGTCCCGACGGCATCGTCGATTTCGATAAAGACATCTGCATCGGCTGCAAGGCCTGCATCGCCGCCTGCCCCTACGACGCGATCTTCATCAACCCGGAGGATCATTCGGCCGAGAAGTGCAACTCCTGCGCGCACCGGATCGACATGAACTTGGAGCCCGCCTGCGTCGTGGTCTGTCCGACCGAGGCGATCATGGTCGGCGATCTCAACGATCAGCGGTCACGCGTCGCGCAGATGGTCAATCGTGAGCCGGTGGCTGTCCGACGGCCCGAGAAGGAGACCCATCCCGAGCTTTTCTACCGCGGCGCTCATCAAGCGACGCTCGACTCTCTGGCCGCGCGCCGGCCGGAGGGCGCTCTTTTCATGTGGAGTGAGCAGACCGAGGGCGCGCACAATGTGGTCTCGGGCTATCCGATGGAGGCCATCGAGGATGGCCACGTGGCCAATTCCTCCGCCAAGGCGCTCCTGTCCTACGACGTGCCCCACAAGACGCCGTGGGACTGGCGGGTGAGCCTCTATACCCTCACCAAGGGTGTTGCGGCCGGTGCTTATCTCGTGCCGCTCCTCATGATTCTTTTTGGTTGGCTCGACGCCGAGAGTCCGATGTGGCGATGGGCGGCGCCCATCGTTTCCGGCGCGTTCCTCGGGCTCACCGGCCTGGTCCTGATCGCCGATCTCGAGCACCCGAAACGTTTCTACATGATCTTCACCAAGGCGCATTGGAAGAGCTGGCTGGTCAAGGGCGCGTTTGTCATCGGAGCCTATTCGGCGGTCCTCGCACTCCACTTTCTGGTGACCCTGCTCGACGGGCCCGGCCGAGCCCTCCTGGCCGCTCCCGGTCTGCCGCTCGCGGCCATGACCGCGGTCTACACCGCCTATCTCTTCGCCCAGGCCAAGGCGCGAGATCTTTGGCAGAGCCCGCTTCTGCCACCGCACCTCCTCGTGCAGGCGATTCTCGCGGGGTCGGCGGCGCTCCTGCCGGTTGCGTATTTCGTCGATCCGGACGTGGTGCCGCCTCTCTTGATCGTTCTCGCAGTCTCCGCGCTGATTCATCTCCTCATGGTGCTCGGCGAAGTCACCTTGACCCACACCACTGCTCATGCCCACCTGGCAACGTGGGAGATGGTGAGAGGCCGGTACAGAGCTTTCTTCTGGACAGGAATAGTACTGACGGTTGCGGTCCTGGCGGCCCCGTGGATCGGCGCGGCCGCCGCTCCGGTGGCTGTCGTGGGTTTGCTGGCTTTCGAACACTCGTACGTCCAGGCAGGACAGGCGGTACCCTTGGCATGACGGACATCAAGAAACTCAATGAGCGCGTAAGCGCCGCACGCAGAGATACCGAAGCGCGTGGCGAGACTTTCTACCCGGGCGCCAGCCGGATCCATCTGGCGTCGTTCCCGCCCAGGGAGCGCTGGGACGACTGGGTCGAGTTGGACTCGAAGTCCTGGCCGAAGCGGGTCGAGAAGCGCTACATGCTCGTGCCCACCACCTGCTTCAACTGCGAGTCGGCCTGCGGGCTTCTGGCCTATATCGACAAGGACACGCTTCAGGTGCGCAAGTTCGAGGGCAATCCCGAGCATCCGGGCTCGCGCGGGCGCAACTGCGCCAAGGGGCCGGCGACCTTGAACCAGATCATCGATCCGGACCGCATCCTCTATCCGCTGAAGCGCGCCGGCAAGCGCGGCGAAGGCAAATGGGTCCGAGTCACCTGGGACCAAGCCCTCGAGGACATCTCGAGGCGAGTCGCCAAAGCCATTCGCGAGGGGCGGCAGCGCGAGATCATGTATCACGTCGGCCGGCCCGGGGAGGACGGTTTCACCGAGAGGGTTATGGCGGCCTGGGGAGTCGACGGTCACAACTCCCACACCAATATCTGCTCATCGGGCGCCCGTGCCGGCTACCAGTTCTGGTGCGGCATCGACCGGCCGAGTCCGGACCACGCTCGCGCCGAGGTGATCTTGCTGATCAGCTCCCACCTCGAGACCGGGCACTATTTCAACCCGCACGCGCAGCGGATCATGACCGCCAAGAAGAACGGCGCCAAGCTGATCGTGCTCGACACCCGCCTCTCGAACACGGCAACCCATGCCGATTTCTGGCTCGCCACCCAGCCCGGCTCCGAAGCCGCGGTCATGCTGGCGATTGCCAACTACCTGATCCAGAACGATCTCTACAACAGGGAGTACGTCGAGCGCTGGTGGAACTGGAAGGAGTACCTCGGTTCAGTGCACCCCGGTCTCGAGCCCACGTTCGAGAGCTTCGAGCTCATGTTGAAGGCCGAGTACGAGGGCTACACCTTCGAGTTCGCGGCGCGGGAATCCGGCGTCGACGCCGACACCTTGCGCCGGGTCGCCGAGACGGTGGCGACCGCGGGCACCCGTCTCTCGACCCACAACTGGAGGAGCGCCAGCTCGGCCAATGAGGGCGGCTGGCAAGTCGCGCGCACTCTGTTCTTCTTGAATGCGCTGATGGGAGCGATCGCGGTGCCCGGCGGCACCTACCCCAACGCCTGGAACAAGTTCGTGCCGCGGCCGATTCACCTGCCGCGCCATCCGGAGTACTGGAGCGAGCTCACCTGGCCGATCGAGTTCCCGCTCACGATGTACGAAGCTTCGTTTCTGCTACCGCATCTGGTCAAGGACGGCCGCGGCAAGCTCGACACCTATTTCAGCCGCGTCTACAACCCGGTGTGGACCAACCCGGACGGCTTCTCCTGGATCGAGATGCTGACCGACGAGGAGAAGACCGGCCTTCATGTGGCACTGACGCCGACCTGGAACGAGACCGCTTACTTCGCCGACTACATCCTGCCCATGGGGCATTCGTCGGAGCGCCACGATACCCACTCCTACGAGACCCACGACGCCCAGTGGATCGGTTTCCGGCAGCCGGTGATGCGCGCCGCCCGGGAGCGGCTCGGCGAGACGGTCACCGACACCCGAGAGACCAACCCCGGCGAGGTCTGGGAAGAGAACGAGTTCTGGCTCGAGCTTTCCTGGCGCATCGACCCGGATGGCGAGCTCGGTATTCGTACGTTCGTCGAGTCCAAGGAGCGCCCCGGCGAGCCGCTCAAGGTCGAGGAGTACTATCGTTTCCTGTTCGAGAAATCGGTTCCTGGACTGCCCGAGAAGGCCGCGGCCGAGGGCTTGAAACCGCTCGAGTACATGCGCCGCTACGGCGCCTTCGAGGTGGAACGCGACATCGGGCCGGTCTACGAGCGCGAGGTTCCCGCCGACGAGCTCGAGGACCCGGTCGAAGACCAATACGGACGCGTGTTCACGCGCGCGCCGGCGCCGGCGCCGGTCAACCTTGCTCCCACCGGAGCTCCACCCGGAGACGATGAAGGCCGGCGCTTCGCCGGCGTCAAGATCGACGGCAAGATACTCAGGGGCTTTCCGACTCCGTCGGGCAAGCTCGAGTTCTATTCTCCGACTCTGGCGGCCTGGGGCTGGGACGAATACACGATCCCGACCTATATCAAGAGCCACGTCCACCCCGACAACATGGCTCCGGACGAGATGTGCCTTATCTCGACCTTCCGGCTGCCGGTGCAGATCCACACTCGCTCGGCCAACGCCAAGTGGCTGGACGAGATCGCCCACACCAACCCGCTGTGGCTGCACCCGAAGAAAGCCGCCGAGATCGGTGTCCGAACCGGCGATCTGGTGCGAGTCGAGACCCACAACGGCTACTTCGTGGTCAAAGCCTGGGTCACCGAGGGAATCAAGCCCGAGGTCGTCGCTTGCAGTCATCACATGGGTCGCTGGAAGCTCCAAGAACCGGACGGTGACCTCGCGCGCGGCCAGCGCCAGTTGATGGCCACCGTGTCGCTCGACAATCAGGGCAGCGACTGGAAGATCCAGCGCAAGAAGGGCGCGGGGCCGTACGAGTCGAGCGACCCCGACACCTCGCGCATCTGGTGGACCGACGTCGGCGTGCACCAGAATCTGACCTTCCCGGTCCACCCTGATCCGATCTCGGGCATGCACTGCTGGCACCAAGCGGTGCGAGTGAAGAAGGCCGAGCCGCAAGACGGCTATGGCGACATCTCGGTAGATATCGAGAGGTCCCATCAAGTGTTCAAGGATTGGTTGGCCAAGACCCGGTCGGCGATGGACCACTCCCCGGACGGCACCCGCCGCCCGGCTTGGCTGGTGCGCCCGGTCAAGCCGGTTAAGAACGCCTACAAGCTGCCCGAGCCGGTCAATAGCTAGATCGGCAAGGACCCGTTCTCCTGAGTTGAGCCGAGCGGGTCGTTTCAGTCTTCGCTCTGCACCTTCGAGAAAAGTGGAGATCTTCAGGTTACTCGCCCTGATCGCCGAGACGCCCGGTGCGGCTCTGGAGAAAGCCGCGACGGTCCTGGAACTGGGAGCGCCACCCTCCGAAGTTGAACACACGGATCTGTTCGACTTCCAGCTCTATCCGTACGCGTCGGTCTACCTGGGCGGTGAGGGCATGATGGGGGGCGAGGCACGGGACCGGATCGCGGGCTTCTGGCGCGCGCTCGGGGAAACGCCGCCGTCGGAGCCCGATCATTTGACGGTTCTGCTGGCGGCCTATGCCGAGCTCGCCGAGCGGCAGGCCGATGCCGAGGACGACGAGGCGCGATCCCGATGGCGACACGCGCGCTCGGCGTTTCTCTGGGAACATCTGCTGAGCTGGCTTCCGGTCTATCTGGAGAAAGTCGGAGAGAGCGGCTCGGACTTCTATCGCAAATGGAGTGAGCTGCTATCCGCCGCCCTGGTCGAAGAGGCAGCTCTTCCATCTCCGCAATTGCCTGGCGGCCTGCCGCTTCACCTGCGCGAGGCACCGCCATTCGGTGAGCTTGACGATGCCGGTGGCGACGAGTTCCTGCAGGCGATTACGACCCCGGTTCGCACGGGAATGATCCTGGTGCGTTCGGACCTCGAGCGCTGTGGTCGAGACCTGGGGCTGGGCCTGCGCAAGGGGGAGCGACGCTATGCCTTGAAGAGCCTCCTCGGCCAGGCGCCGCGGGAGACGCTCGAGTGGCTCGCCGCGGAGGCGGATCGGTGGGCGGATCGGCATCGAGCTCGAAACGAGGCGCTCGCGCCGATCTCGAGCTTCTGGCGGCGGCGGGCCGAGGGCACCGCGACCCTCTTGCGCGCTGCTGCGGCTTCGCTCGAGCCGCCCGCGTAGAATCGGCTTCCATGGATACTCCGTTTCTCGCCGCCGCGGTCCAGCTGACCTCGACTTCCGACGAGGAGCGCAACTGGGAGGAGGCCAAGACCTTCGTTCGAGAGGCTGCCGGGCGGGGAGCCCGCTTCATCGCGACTCCCGAGAACACCAATTTCCTCGGCCCTCATGAGGAAAAGGTGCGGCGGGCGGAGTCGCTCGACGGTAAGACCTGCACGCGGTTCGCCAAGCTCGCCGCCGAGTGTGAAGCGTTCTTGTTGCTGGGCTCCTTCAACGAGCGCTCGGACGAGCCCGAGCGCTGCTACAACACCTCGGTTCTTTTCAACCCCGAAGGCAAACGGATCGCGATCTATCGAAAGATCCATCTGTTCGACATCGATCTCTCGGAAGAGGTCAGCATTCGGGAGTCGGCGACCATCAAGCCGGGCGAGGAAGTCGTGGTTGCGAATACCGACCTGGCCGCACTCGGTCTTTCGATCTGCTACGACCTGCGCTTTCCCGAGCTCTACCGGCGGCTCACCGTAGACGGCGCCGAGCTGCTCTGCGTGCCGTCGGCCTTCACCTGGACCACCGGCAAGGCCCATTGGGAGCTCCTGCTCCGCGCGCGAGCGGTCGAGAACCAGTGCTACGTCCTGGCCGCGGCCCAGTGCGGCAAGCATGACGACGAAGGCCTGCGCGAGACTTGGGGCCACTCGGCGATCATCGACCCCTGGGGCGAGGTGCTCGCGATGGCCGGGGAGGAGCCCGGTGTCATTGTGGCCGAGTTGGATCCGGAGAGACTGGCCGAAGTCCGGCGGGCCATGCCGGTGGCCGAGCACCGGCGGCTGTAGGGGCTGCTATAGGCTTCGATCTTCGGCACGGAAGTAGCGGTCGAAAGCCGTCTCGACCGAGGCGATAGCGTCGCGCCGGTGAGGTCTCTCTGGGAGCACAGAGAGGCTCCCTCCGAGACCCACCCTGCGCTTCCTTCAGCCGCGTTTGTAGCGTTCGACCTCGTGTCGTTCGAAGTTCGTGTCCGAGTTCGGCAGTGGCAAGCGACGGACGTCGGAGAAAAGCTCAGGCTGAAACGAGCTAGTCGGCCGGATAGCAGCCCACGAGGTCGCCGCTGGCTGTGTCCCGCAGAGTGATGGCAAGTTGGAGATCAGCGCATTCGGCTTCGCCAAGGACCGCGGCCGCCACCTTGCGTCCGGGCAGTCGAACCAGCGAGAAGTCCTCCGGATGTTGGACGCCCTTGAAGATAACGGACCCGATCTGTTTTCCCGTGAAAGCGTTTCGGGTCGAGAGGCCGGTCTTCGTACCGCTCTTGTCCGTCCACAGGATCGAAACATTTGGGCCGGCCGAGTCTCTGGGGCCGGGCGCGATTTCGAGATCCAGCGGTAGACGTTTCTTGCGGGATCTGATGATTCGCGTCACTGAGCCGTCGAGCAGATTCACTGTGATCATCCGGATAGCGCCGTTCTTTCGTCTGCGGGCCAGAACGCTGGCGTATTCGGGCTTCTTGGGGTCTTCCTGGACGATCTCGAGATCGATGGGGACCAGCTTTCCGTCGATCGTCGCGTCGCCGATCGTCTGCCCGGTCCCGGCGTCGAGAGTCAGAAGGCGCATGGAGCCAGACAGACTCGATCGGCCGAGGACGACGAGGCCCCACTTGTCACGGCCACGTATCGGTTTCGGGATCTCGGTTACTTCGAGGTCGACGGCGTCGAAGGCTTCCGGCAGGGCAAATTCGAGAGGATCCGACGATTGAGCTCCGAAGGGGGTTATAAGGACACTTGCCTGTTTGCCAAGGCCGCGCCGGCTCAGCACGGCGGCTCGAGTCGGTCCGCCGCCATTGGCCGGGACGACTTCCAGGTCAAGCGGATGGTGCTTGCTCGTGAGCTCGATACTCGAGGTCTCCGCACCGTTGAGTGCGTTGCGCACGGAGATCTGGACCTGTTTGCGCAGGCGGGTGAGCACCGCGAGCTCGGTAGGCTCGTCGTCGGCAGAGCTTGTGGCGAGCTCGAAGTCGACGGCCTCCCATCTGTGCGATGGGGCGAAATCCGCAGCAGAAATCGCGACACCCGAGGCCGCATCGCGCACAGCAAGGTTCGAGCCCAGGATCGCCAGCTCGTCGCCGCCCAGGCCGTCGAGATCGGGCAGTGTGAGGAGCTTCGGTAGTCCCGCGGTCGCGGAGCCGGCTCGAAGGACCCAGAGCTCCTGGCCCGACCGCTTGCTCGATGCCGTGAAGAAGAGGTGCCCGTCGACGCTTTCGAACTGCTGCGGCCAGGATTGCGTGTGCCCGGGATCGAGGTCGGCGACCAGAACGGTACCGCTGCGGGTTCCGTCAGTGCTCCACAGCTCGGAGCCGTGGACGCCGTCATTGGCAGCGAAATAGACCCGCCCATCGAATTCATGGAACTCGTTCGGAAACGAGGACTCCGCCCCGGGGTTGATGTCCTTGACCCGATAGGTTCCCTCATCGGTGCCGTCGGTGCTCCAGAGCTCGATGCCGCGACCATCGCCGGCCGCGAAGTAGATCCTGCCGTCGAGGACGGCGCCGGTGCCGTAGCCCATAGAGCTGTCGCTACCGGGCTGGATGTCCTTGACCAGGTAGGTTCCGTCTGCCGTGCCGTCGCTCGCCCAGATCTCGTCGCCGTGAACACCGTCTTCCGCCCAGAAGAACAGTTTGCCGTCGAGCGCGCCCAGCGCGTACTCCGGATAGGAGTCTTCGGGGCCCTCCCAGATGTCCTTGACCAGCCTGGTACCTTCGGGGGTGCCGTCGCTGACCCATAGCTCCCGTCCGTGTACCTCGTCGCGGATGTGCAGCAAGAGGCGGCCGTTCGCTTTTCCGATCGCCGACGGGTACCCCGGCGCTTCGCCGGGCCAGGCATCCTTGAGCAGCCGCGTCCCGGCGTCGCTGCCGTCGCTTACCCACAGCTCTTCTCCATGTACGCTGTCCTCGGCCTGGAAGATAACCAGCTCGCCGAGCGCGTGGAGCCGATCGGGCCAGCGAAACTCCTCGGGGGGAGAAACGAAACGGGTTCCCAACTCGGTTCCATCGCTGACGTAGAGCTGGCGGCCGGATTCAGAAGAGTAGCCGCTGAAGAACACGCGGTCGCCAACCGCCACGAGGTCGTGCGCGTACAGGCTTTCGGGCCCCGGTTCCAGATCGTCAACCAGGCGAGTGCCGCGTCGGGTCCCGTCGCTGGTCCAGAGCTCGCTTCCGTGCGTACCATCAGAAGCGAAGAAAAAGAGACCCGAACCGGCTGCGACCAGGTATGTCGGAAACGACGGCCCCTCGGGGTTGATGTCTCTGACCCTGAAGGTGCCCGCGGCAGTGCCGTCGCTGCGCCAGAGCTCCCGATCACTCAGATCATTCCCAGTGGAATAGTCCCGGTCGGGGCACTCGAACGAGCAGTCATCCGCGGTGAAGTAAAGGACGCCCTCCATGCCGGTGAACTCGGTGGGAGACGAGCTCAGAGTCCCTTTCGAGTCGATGTCTTTGACCAGAACCGTGCCACCTCTGCTGCCGTTCGTGCTCCATAGCTCGTCGCCATGGACTCCATCGTCGGCGTTGAAGTAGAGGCGCCCGTCGAGCTCCAGAAACAGGCCAACCTCGGCGTCGTAGGCCCCCGGCTTGATGTCCTTGAGCACGAAAGTCCCGGACTCGGTGCCGTTGGAAATCCAGAGCTCGTAGCCACGCCTGCCGTCATTGGCGATGAAGACCAGACGATCGTCGAACTCGAAGCTTTGGATGTAGTCGCCGGTGTACTTGAAATAGAAGAACGGCGCTTGTCCCGGCGGCCCGATGTCCTTGGCCATTCGGGTGCCGGATTCCGTGCCATCGGACGACCAAAGCTCGACTCCGTGGATGCCGTCATCGGCGATGAAGAAGACGCGACCACCGGCCTCGGTCAGATCTCTCGGACCCGTGTACCCCTCTCCAACCGATGCAACGAACCGCGTGCCGTCCTGGGTGCCGTCGGACGTCCAGAGCTCGTACTCGTTGCTCGTGAAGAACAGACGGCCGTCGACCAAGGTGGGCCAATACAGATAATCGGCACCCGGGATCTTCACCGCCACCCGAGTGCCGGCTTCTGTTCCATCGGTGATCCAGAGATGAGGCAGCTCTCGCGTCAGGAAATAGAGCTCGCCGTTGAGCGCGGTGAAGGCCCCGGGTTCCGCGGGTGCCGGTCCGGGAGCGAGGTCCTTCACAAGGTATGTCCCGTTCTTGGTGCCGTCGGACGTCCAGAGCTCCATTCCGTGAACGCCGTCGTCGGCACTGAAATACAAGCTGCCTTCGTGGGCGACGGCCCACCGCGGGTATGAGCCTTCTGACCCAGAGCGGATGTCCCGGAGCATGAACGTGCCGTCCCGGCTGCCGTCGGTGGTCCAGAGCTCATTGCCGTGAACCCGGTCGTTCGCCACGAAGACCATGCGGTCTCCAACGGCAAAGAAGGAGTTGAGCCCGTCGAAGCCTTCGGCGATCCGTTCCGTTCCCTCGGCCGTGCCGTCGCTGGTCCAGAGCTGGCCGCCGAGGACGCTGTACTCGATGCCGAAGAAAACCCTACCGCTCGCGGGTAGGAGCCAAGGGGCACGACCTCCGGTAGGAACCTCGATGACTTTCTTCGACCCCCTCGCGGTGCCGTCGCTGGTCCAGAGATCCCAGGAGTCGCGATCGACCTCGTAGAGAAAGAAGAGGAGCCTGTCGCCACCGACGACGACCGGACGGGAAATGCCCCAGTCCGGTCCCGGGACGAGATCCTTGACCAGTTTCGTGCCCGCCGAAGTGCCATCGGACCGCCACAGCTCGCGGCCGTGATCGGGCTCGAACGCGGAGAAATAGAGCATTCCGCCCATCTCCACCTTGTAGGACGGCGTAGACCCCGCGTTGACACCGTTGAGGTCTTTCAAGAGGTTGGGCACCTGAGCGCCGGCCTCGGTTGCAGCGAGTATCAACAGGAGCGCGAAGAGCTGAGCGCAGGCCGCGAGCCGGCAGCACGGCGATACTCGCTTCCGCTTCTCCACCTCTAGCGGGATGCTGGACATGGTTTTCCGGGAAGGCTACCACCGTGCATGCGCCAGCCGCGACACGCATAGCGGCAGGATCGCACCGTCCGTAGGGGTGGGATGACAATACTCGCAGCGCAGCGGCCTGGAGGTTGTATCATCCGGCGTCGCGTGGAGGGGCAGGCCCCTCGTCAGCCGAGGAAGGCGGTTTTCAATCACAGTCACCGATTCATTGAGGAGACCCAGATGCGATCAAGATTCCTTTCGACCCTGGCCCTGGCGGCCGCTCTGGCCACCTTTGCCGTGCCCGCGGTTCAGGCCGCTGAGACCTATGCCATCGACAATAGCCATTCCAACATCGGTTTCTCGGTCAAGCACTTCGGGATCACCAGTGTTCGGGGCGAGTTCAAGGAGTTCTCGGGCGAGCTGATGATCGACGAAGAGGACCTGGTCAACTCCTCGGTGAAGCTCGAAATCGTTGCCGACAGCGTCGACACCAATCACGAGCAGAGGGATGGCCATTTGCGCAGCGCCGACTTCTTCGATGCCGAGAATCACGGCCAGCTGACCTTCGAGAGCACCAAGATCGAGAGTGCCGGTGACGGCGAGTATCTGGTTACCGGGAATCTCACGATCCGCGGAACCACCAACGAGATTCAGATGCCGGTGACCTTCGGCGGACCGATCTCGGCTCGCGGCACGCTACGGATCGGTATCGAGGGGGGACTCACGATCGATCGTCAGGACTACGGCGTCTCGTTCAGCCGCGTGATGGACACCGGTGGTCTGGTCGTCGGCAACGACGTCAAGATCAGCTTCGCGCTCGAGGCCTCCCGGCCGGAAGAGGAAACCGTCGACGAGAGCTAGTTTTCAGTTGCCGCTTACCATGAGATGGTGCGGCTTGCCGAGGACCGGTTTGAGAAGGCCTGCGAGGGTGTTGATGACCTCGCCCAGTAAAGCGTCCTTGGTCACTCCGGCCAGAAACTCGAGCTCGCCGTAGAGCTTCTCGCACTGCTGACTCCGGAAGGTGGTGTCGTCGTAGATGTCGATCATCTGGACGTGGTGGAGCTCGTAGGCCATCCCCAGACTGGTCAGGCGAGCGACGAGCCGTTCGGGCACTCCGACCCAGCTTTCGGGGTCCCTCTGCGATGGGGCGGTTCCGAAATGAACCAGCGTGTCATTCTGGTAGGTGTTTTTCTCGAGTCTATTGGCGAACTTGGAGCCGTCATGGTCACTCATGGCAGCGACAGTACGGAAAAGCTACCGATCGAGCAACCGGGCAAGGCTGTCGATACCACGCTCGGTGACCTCGGGGGACGTCGCCGTGTAGCAGAGTCGCACGTGGGTCGGATAGGGGCCGAAGCTCGGTCCGGGGGCCAGGAGGATGCCCCGATCGACGCACCTGGATAGAAAACCCATGAGGCCCTCGCCGTCGAGAAACTCGGCGACGTCGAGAAACAGGAACGTGCTGCCTTCCGGGGGCTCGACCCCGAGCCTCGCCGCGGCGGCGACGCCGAGCTCAGCGTACTTTGCACAGGCTTCCGCCGCCCAGGTGTCGCCGGGGCCGGCGTAGGCCCGCCGAGCGGCGATCTGGGCGGCGGTGGGTGTCGAGTAGAAAGTGTGGGTCGAGACCTTGCGGACGTGAAACATGGTGTCGCCCGGGCCGATGGCGTAACCACAGCGGTTGCCGGCCATGCCGAACGCCTTGGAGCAGGAGTGAATCGAAAACGTGCGCTCGGGTGCGAGCGGGCGGGCGTAGGTGGGCTCGCCGTCGAACACGTAGTTCTCGTAGACCTCGTCGGCGAGGATCCAAAGGTCTTCGGAGATCGCCCAGGCCACCAACGCCTCGATCCAGGATTTCGGGATGACTCGTCCGGTCGGATTGTTGGGCGAGTTCCAGTAGATGGCGACCGCTCGATCGGTGAGATGCGACTTGACGATCTCGAGCGCGGTTTCCCGAGAATCGGCACTTCCGATCAGGGGCACGTCGACGGCGGTGGCTCGCGCCGAGCGCACGATTCCCGAGATCAGCGGCCAGTAAGGCGCCAGCAACAGGACCTCGTCTCCGGGCTCGGCGATCGCGCCGATGATCGCGCCGAGGGCTCCCGTGGCTCCCGCGGTCACCAGAATGTCCTTCGCCTCTGCGGCGGCGCCCGTGCGTTCGAGCGTTCGCCCTGCAATGACCTCGAGCAGGTCTCTCCGGCCCTGAACTGGTGCGTAGCGATGCATGCCCGGGTAGTCGGCGACCGTCAGGTCTTCCATCCGGGTGCCGACGGCGGGTTCCATCCAAGTGTCGCCGATGTGAAACGGATAGGTCTCGCCTTCGAAGCTGTGCAGCCGGTGCACGAGTGAGGAGTAGATCGAGCCGGTCATGCCGGCGATGGTAGGCGCGATATGCGGATATCGGGGCATGGCTCAGGCCGTCGAAGAGCGGGATGCTTCGGCTGTCGGAGATGCAGGTTAGCGTATCAACCGGAGAGTGCCGGGAGGCTCGGTGTGCTAAAACACCGCGCGTGAGCGAAGTGAGTCTCTACGAGAAGGTGTTGAGCCTGGGGCTCGAAGCGCCCCGGCCCAAGGTGCGTGCTTCGGGGGGAGCGGTGCTGTGGCGTCATGTTCCCGGCTCGGACGGTGACGTCGAGGTCTACTGGGTCGAGCGCTCGAAGAAGTTGGCCTTCATGGGCGGCTTTCACGCCTTTCCGGGTGGAGGCCGGTCACGCTCGGACACCGATCTCCTAGTTCTCGGGGCGCCCGCGGGCATCAAAGGCGCATCGAATGAGGCCGCGATGCCGGCCGACGTCCTTGACGGTATCGAGCTCGAGCCCATCGACGCCCGCGGGATCATGGCGTGCGTTCTTCGAGAGCTCTTCGAAGAGACCGGGATTCTGCTGGCGCGTGGTGCCGATTCGGTCGACTCCAAACTGTTCGAGACCTCGAGGCACGCGAGCCTCGAGCGGGGGGCGAACTTCGAGGCAGTCTGGGCAGAGCTCCGCGATGCCTCGGGGCGCGATCTGCAGCTCGACGCTGGCGAGCTGGTCTATGCCGGCCGCTGGCTGACGCCGCCGCTCGGGCCGGTCCGGTTCGACAATAGGTTCTTCCTGCTGGAATGGCCTACCGACCGGGAGCCGCAGCCGAGCGTGATCGACGGCGAGCTAGTGGCGGGGGAGTGGATACGGCCCGCCGAGGCCATCCGCCGCTGGGAGACAGGCGAGGTGGTGACGGCGCCGCCCATTCTGCACATCCTGAAAGTCATGGCCGAGGACGGTCCGTCCGAGACGGGGCTGGCCAGGCTGCGCGAGCCGTTTGAGGTCAACCTCGGACCGTTCCGCAGAATCGAGTTCCGGCCCGGTGTCCTGATGTTTCCGCTGAGAACCCCGACGCTGCCGCCGGCGGCCTACACCAACGCCTACATTCTTGGCCGGAGCGAAGCTGTACTGATTGATCCGGGCTCGCCGTTCCCGGAGATGATCGATGGAATGATCCAAGCCATTCGCGATCTGGAGAAGACCGACGGCCGCAAGGTCGCCGCGATCTGGTTGACCCACCACCATCCCGACCACGTCGGCGGTGTTCAACGACTCCGCGCGGAACTGGGTGTGCCGGTCGCGGCGCATGCCGAGACGGCAAAGCGACTGTCCTCGGCCGGCATCGGGGTCGATCGCGATCTCAGAGACGGAGAGCGGGTAGTCCTCGAAGGCGAGCCGCCGTTTCCGGTCCTGATCTCGCACACCCCGGGACATGCGCAAGGGCACGTCACGTTCCATGACGAGGGTGGGGGGTCGTTGCTGGGCGGAGATCTGACCGCTGGATTCGGCACGATCGTGATCGATCCACCCGAGGGCGATATGGACGACTATCTGGCCTCGCTCGAGCGGATGCGCGATCTGGGCGCGAAGACGCTGTTCCCCGCGCACGGGCCGCCAACAATTGCGGTGAAGGAGAAGCTCACCGAATACCTCAGGCACCGCCTCTGGCGAGAGAGCAAGGTCCTCGAGGCCTGGAACGAGGGTCTGAGAGATACCCAGGAGCTGCTGTCGACCGTCTACGACGATGTGCCCGAGCAGGCCCATCCGCTGGCGGCGCGGCAACTCGAGGCGCACTTGATCCGACTGGAACGACTGGGCTCGATCGAGCGCTGGAAAGTCCGAGAATCCTCCGACGCTGGTTGATGGCGCCCCGACGGGCGATTCGCCAGTGGCCGGCTCGAGCTAGAAGGCCTCCAACGGGTCGGGCTCTCGCCTGCGCGCCGCTGCGCGCAAACCGTCAGAGACCTCCGACTCGATCCTAGGAGCGCTTTGCGGCGAGCCCACTGGCGAATCACCCGCCGAGCCGCCTTTTCTGCGTGCTTTGTGTCGGCGAGCCTCCGGCAGCCGACGCCGTCTCGGACCGTTGAATCGAGCCATGTTTCCGGCACAAGAGCCGGTTCCGGCCTTGCCGGCGCGGAGCCGTTTGAGGCGGTGCGAGGCTCCGGCGTGGCGAGTGGAGGGGGAGGTGAGGAGCAGCGATTTGCCCGCACCGCAGCGGGGCGCTCGGCAACACGGCTCCTGTTCGCGGAAGGTAGCGAGGAGACGCGCAAATCGCCCGAGCCGACCTCTCCAAGAGTCCGCCGGATCGCATGAGCCGAAAGGCTCGAGCGCTGGTCGAGGGCGGAACCGGCTGTCCGTCCGGCGCCGTTCCCTGCTATTCAACTGAGACGCCGAGAATCTCCGCCAGAACCTCGGGGTCCACGTTGCCGCCGCTGATCAGAACCCCGGTTCTCTTGCCGGGCTCGACGGCTCCGGAGAGCAGCGCCGCGACGCCGAGGGCACCGGAGGGCTCAACCACGAGCTTGGTGCGTTGGATCAAGAACCGCACGGCTTTCTTGATCGCCTCTTCGGACACCGTGACCATGTCATCGACGCACTCGAGAAACAGCGGAAAATTGTGCTCGCCGAGGGACTGCGTGCGGGTGCCGTCGGCGATGGTCGGTGGGTTCTTGACTGTGTGAAGCCGGCCGGTCTTGAACGAGCGAGTGGCGTCATCGGCGACCTCCGGCTCGATGCCCACCACCCGGCATGATGGCGCGACGGCCTTGGTGGCTACGGCGCATCCGGACATCAGACCGCCGCCGCCGACCGGTGCCAGGAACAGGTCGAGCTCGGGTACCTGGCGATGGAGCTCGAGAGCGGCGGTGCCCTGGCCGGCGAGGATCTGTAGGTGGTCGAAGGGCGGTATGAGCGTGAAGTCCCGTTCGGAAGCCAGCTGCTCGGCGACTTCACGCCGGGTGGTCTTTGCCGGGTCGTACTCGATCACGCGGGCGCCGTAGCTCTCGGTGGCGGCGCGCTTCACCTTCGGCGCGTTGGTCGGCATCACGATGGTCGTCGGGATGTCGAGCAGCTTGCCGGCGAGGGCCACGCCTTGGGCATGGTTACCCGAGGAGTAGGTCAGAACGCCGGCGGCGCGCTCGGCCCTCGAAAGCTGCGACATCGTGTTGAAGGCGCCGCGAAACTTGAAAGCACCGACCCGTTGGAAGTTCTCGCACTTGAGAAAAACGCTGCCTCGGACAAGCTCGTCGAGGGTGCGAGAGGAATGGATCGGAGTGACGTTCGCATATCCCGCGAGTCGCTGGGCGGCGAGCTCGATCTGCGGAAAGACCTCGGCGGCGGTGATGGAGACGGCCATTGTCTGCGGACGGAGGGGTCAGGTCAGGCTCTCACTTGCTCAGACGGTCGAGAAGAACGCGAGCGTCCGACACCGCTCGCATGTGCTCGACGACGGCACCGGGCTCGGGCTCCCTCGTCACCAGCGAGCGCAGGAGATCAATGGCCTCGTCGTGCCTGGAGGTGTCGTATTCGAACAACGCTTCGATGTAGTAGAGGAGCGTCAGTGGATCATCGGAGAACGACCGTGCGGCCTCCAGCTCCGAGATGGCCAGGGCGCGACTCACCCAGCCGGTGACAAAGGGGATCTTGGGTGCTTCGGCGTGCAGGCGACCCAGCATGCGGTGACCGCCACCGCTCTCGTAGGTACTATCGACCGAGTTGACGATCCTGGCGTAGTTGCGCACTTTGGAAGCAACTCCCTGGCGTGCGGCGGCGATCTTTCCTCGATGCCTTCCCCAGAGCCCCCAGTGAATCGCGGACCAATAGTAGACTCCGGCCGCATGGGGCTCGTTTCGCAGGTGTTCGATGAGCTCGTCGTGGTGCTTGCCACCCGCGCGGTCGAGTTTCGTGCCGGCGATCAAGCGAGTAATGCCATCCTCCCCGACTGCCTGCCCGCGCTCGAAGATGCGCAGCTTGGTGTCGCGATCCCTGACGACATAGTCACCTTTGAAGAACAGGGCCCGGAGCAGCTTCGTGCGCGCGAGCTGGTTGTCGGGATCGGCCAGCAGGGCCTTTTCGTAGGCCTCGATGGCCTCGGAAATCGGTCCCGGGGCCGCCCAGAGTCCCGTGTGTCCCTCGGCTCGGCGGGCGTAGGCCTCATCGCCTCTGGCCAGGTCTTGAAGCACCGTTGCGCCGGCCGCTGCTTGGACACAGAGCAGCAGCGACAAAAGGAGGACTCCAAGACGCGCGCTCATCCCGAGTCATTGTATGGTCCTTGCAGGGAATTGGGGTCGAGAACGGCGAATCTGTTTCCTACCTATGCTCGTACTTGGAGCAAGATGGGGTCGAAAAACCGGAGAATCACCACAAAGGCGCGAAAGGTCGACAATCGGGGACAGCCGGGGGAAAGTTGTCGAGACATCGAGAGATGAAGCCACGAGAGCCCGAGGGGGAAAGATTTTCATCCTTGGCTGGAGCCGAAGAACCGAGAGACCTGGACTTCGCGCAGGGCCTGGAAGAGGCGGTCACGAGGGCGCAAGGGTGCCTGCTGGAACGCCAAGCGGCGGACGGCCACTGGTGTGCCGAGCTCGAGGGCGACCTGATTCTGGAGTCGGAGTACATCCTCACGATGCAGTATCTGGGCCGCGCCGACGAGGCCCGCGTGCACAAGGCGGCAGAGCATCTTCGCCGGTCGCAAAGGTCGGAGGGGGGCTGGAGCCTGTATCCGGGCGGGCCGGCCGACGTCAGCGCTTCCGTCAAGGCCTACTTCGTTCTCAAGATCCTGGGCGACGACCCGAGCTCGGAGCCGATGAGCCGCGCCCGCCGAGCGATACTCGAGGCGGGAGGCCTCGAGGCCTGTAACTCGTTCACCAAGCTCTATCTGTCGGTGTTCGGGCAGTACGACTGGAATCGCGCTCCGGCCGTTCCCCCGGAGCTCGTGCTGCTACCGAAGTGGTTCCCATTCAACCTCTACGAGATGTCCGCCTGGTCTCGCGCGATCGTCGTGCCGCTCGCGATTATCTGGGCGCTCAAGCCGGCAGGAGAGGTGCCCGAGGGCGCCGGCATAGGCGAGCTCAGAGTCGATGACACGCGTCATGAGCACCCGGCGGTTAGCGGTCTGCGGGGCAGGCTCTGGGGTCTCGTTTTCGTTCTGATCGATCGCTTCATCAAGTTCTGCCAGCTCATACCCTTCCATCCTTTTCGCCAGCTGGCGATCAACCGTGCCGAGGCCTGGATTCTCGAGCGCTTGCCCGAGAGTGACGGCCTGGCGGCGATCTTTCCGCCGATCGTCAACACCATCATCGCTCTGGAGAGCTTGGGCTATTCGCAAGACGATCCGGTGCTGGCAAGTCAGATTCGAGAGCTCGAGAAGCTCGAGATCGAGGACGGCGAGACACTGCGTGTCCAGCCCTGCAAGTCTCCGGTCTGGGACACGGCGCTTGCGGTCTCTTCTCTGGTCGGCTCCGGGTTGGCGCCCGACCATCCGGCCTTCACGAGGGCCGGCTCGTGGCTGGCCGACAAGGAGGTCAGGCGCCCGGGCGACTGGCGCCAGAAGAACCCGGCGGGACCGGTCGGCGGTTGGTTTTTCGAGTATTCGAACGAGAACTACCCCGATTGCGACGATACCGCCGAGGTCTTGAAGGGGCTGAACGGACTGAGGGCGTCCGGAGAGGTGTCTTTGGCCGTCGAGGGAGCGATGGACCGGGCTCGGGACTGGCTCCTCTCGATGCAGAATCGCGACGGTGGGTGGGCCTCGTTCGACAAGGGCTGCGATCGGGAGTTTCTGACCTTCATACCCTTTGCCGATCACAATGCGATGATCGATCCGTCGACGACCGACATCACGTCGCGAGTGATCGAAGCCCTGATCGGTCTCGGAATCGATCGCGGCGATCCGGCGATCCGGCGCGGTGTCCGCTTCATCAGGGCGGAGCAGGAGGCCGACGGTTCGTGGTACGGCCGTTGGGGCTGCAACTACCTCTACGGAACGTGGCTGGCGCTCGTGGGGCTGGCCGCGGCGGGAGAGGACATGAGTAGGCCTTGGGCGCGGCGTGCGGCCGACTGGCTGCGCAGCAAGCAGAATCCGGACGGCGGCTGGGGTGAGCTGCCCGAGTCCTACAGCAACCCGGCTCTGAAGGGCGTCGGGCCGAGCACGGCCAGCCAGACCGCCTGGGCACTCATGGGCCTCATGGCGGCCGGTGGCGCGAACTGCGCTGAGGCGCGTCGGGGTGTCGACTTTCTGGTCTCTTGCCAACTGGAGGACGGCGGCTGGCGAGACGGAGCCTGGACCGGTACCGGTTTTCCAAAGGTGTTCTACCTTAACTACCACGGCTACGCGCTCTATTTCCCCCTTCTGGCCTTGGGAGAATGGCGCAACCGCTCACGCCTTGTTCGTGAGCTTGCCGAGGGTCGAACCAGAGAAAGGGTCGCCTAACAGTATGAGGTTCCCTGTTCACATCACCACCGACATGATCCGGCACCAGGTGCGCCAAGCCTGGCGTCGGAACCGCCGCTATCCGTTCGTGCTCATGCTCGAACCGCTCTATACCTGCAACCTGGCCTGCCTCGGTTGCGCCACCGAGCGGCACACCGGCAAGCTCAAGGACCGGTTGCCGGTCGAGCGGTGTCTCGAGGCTTCGGACCAGTGCGGAGCACCGGCCGTCTCGATCTGCGGCGGAGAGCCGACGGTGTACCCGGAGCTGCCGGAATTAATCGCGGGCATCATCGCTCGGCGGCGCCATATCTACCTTTGCACCA
Organism: bacterium; assembly: GCA_024224155.1. Lineage (NCBI taxonomy): Bacteria > bacterium. Next base: position 23,556 of record JAAENP010000196.1, on the reverse strand, counting down.
ATGCCCTGCTGATGGAGGACACGGTCTTCGGCAAGATCGAGCCCCACAAGCGCCTATCGATCAACGTTCACCTGGACGGCATGCGGGAGACCCACGACTACGTTTGCGCGCGAGAAGGAGTCTTCGACAAGGCCATCGAGATGATCAAGAAGTCGAAGAGCCTGGGGTACCACGTGGTGACCAACACCACGATCTTCAAGGAGACCCAGATCGAGGAGGTCGAGGAAGTCTGTCGGCTGCTGGAATCGATCGGCATCGACGGCATGATGGTCTCGCCTGGCTATCAATATGAGTCGGTCGAAAGCGATATCTTCATGACCCGCAAGGATACGGAAAACAAGTTCAAGCGAGTGCTCGAGCTTTCCAAGACGTACCGGCTGCACTCGAGTCCGATGTTTCTCGAGTTCGCCGCCGGACTGCGCGATTACGACTGCTCGCCATGGAGCACGGTTACCTTTACCCCACTGGGGTGGAAGGGGCCCTGCTATCTCATCGGCAAGAAATACTACGAGACCTGGGATGAGTTCTGGTCCGGCACGGACTGGGACTACTGGGAGTCGCGGCAAGACAGCCTGTGCCAGAACTGCGCGATGCACTCGGGCTTCGAGGCCTCAGTGGTGAAGGAGCTGCCGAAGAGACCGGTCGATCTGGCTCGGATGGCTGCCTGGAACGTTCTGGGCTAGGGGGACACACCCTGTGAAGGCCTTTCTCACCGGCGCCTCCGGGTTCGTCGGGGGGCATGTCTTGCGGGCCCTGGAGGCTCGAGGCCGGGAAGTCGTCTGTCTTGTCAGGCGCTCCAGCGATCGGCGGAATCTGGCGGCGAGCGGCGCAGCGACGATCGAGGGCGACCTGACGGACCCGGACTCCTACCGGGGGGCACTCGAGGGCTGCGTCGAGCTCTACCATTGCGCCGCCGACTATCGATTTTTTGCGCGCGAGCCGCGCGAGATGTATCGGATCAATGTCGATGGAACGAAGAGCCTGTTCGAGGAAGCTCTCCGATCTGGGGTCGAGCGGGTGGTCTACACGAGCTCGGTTGGTGCCTTGGGTCTGCGCACGGAAGGTACGCCTGCCGATGAAGAAACGCCGGTCACTCTCGACGACATGGTCGGCCACTACAAGAGGTCGAAGTTTCTGGCGGAGCGAGTCGCCGAGGAGTCGTTTCGAAGCGGTCTTCCGGTGGTCATCGTGAACCCCTCTACCCCGGTCGGCGAAGGGGATCTCAAGCCGACTCCCACGGGCCGGATCATCGTCGACTTTCTGCGCCGAAAAACTCCGGCCTATGTCGAGACCGGACTCAATCTCGTGGACGTACGGGACGTGGCCGAGGGCCATGTTCTTGCGGCCGAGAGAGGACGTGTGGGCGAGAAGTACATTCTGGGCCATGCGAATCTCTCTCTTCAAGAGATTTTCGGGATCCTGGCCGATCTGACCGGACTCGAGCCACCCAAGGTCAAGTTGCCGCATGTGGTGCCAATTGTCTTCGCCGCCTTGGATACGGCGCGCGCGCGATTGCTCGGCGGTGAGCCGCGGGTCGCCCTCGAAGCTGCCCGGCTGGCACGGCACAAGATGTTCTTCGACTCCGGCAAGGCCGTCGCCGAGTTGGGCTTCAGGCAGACTCCCGTGCGCGAGGCCCTGGCCCGAGCGGTAGGCTGGTTTCGGGAACATGGATACGTCTAGGCACCACAAACGGGATCGGTGGATCGCGGTTGTCAGCGCGCTTCCGGAGGAGGTTCGGCCTCTGGTCAGAAACCATGGGCTCGAACCGGCCGTCCAGGGTTCTCGGCGATGGCGGGGTCGGGTCTCGGGCCATCTCGTTGAAGTGGTCTGTACCGGAGTCGGCCTCACCAATGCCCGCAATGGTGTCTCCGAATTGGTCGCCGAGGCGTCGCCGAGGGCCATCGTCTTCCTTGGCACAGCGGGAGCGATCTCGGCCGGTTTGACCCCGGGCGATCTGGTGGTCGCGGAGAGGGTCTTGCTGGACGATGAGTCGGGAGCGAACGGCGGCGTCCCGGAGGCCGCGGTGATTGCGGTTCCCGGCTCGCCTTGGTTCGAGCGTGCAGCGGGGCTGCCGAGGTCCGAGCGGGGGACCCTGGTGAGTAGCCACCGAGTCGCTTCGACGGCGGTTCGCAAGCACGAGCTGGCCCAGCGTCATGTCTTGGGGAATGGGACCGCGGCGACCGACATGGAAAGCTGGGAATGGGTCTCGGCCGCGTGCGCGGCCGGTATTCCGTTCGTGGTCGTGCGCGCCATCAGCGATACGGCCTCCGAGGACCTGCCGCTTGATTTCAACCAGGCACTGCGGTCCGACGGCTCGCTCTCGAAAGCCCGGGTCATCGGAGGCGTCCTGAGGCGTCCGGCGGCTATCCGTGGATTGTTGAATCTAAGCGATAGAGTGAGATTGTGCGCCGAGAGGCTCGAGCAGGCACTGATTACGATTCTCGATTGAGTCGCTTCGGGTGGGCAGTCGCGGTGGCCGCTTCCGGCCTGCTGTTCGCTGGAGCCGGACTCGGTGCGTCGAATGAGGGGGGCGCGACCGAGAGGACCTTCTTCCTCCTCGTGGATGCGGTGCCGTACGGTGCCGTTGACGCGCTCTATAGGGATGGAGGCGCGCCGGAGCTGTTCGATGAGCTGGGTCCCCCGGCGCCTTTGATCAGCACCTTTCCCTCGACGACGACCGTGGCTCTGGGAGCGGCGCTGGGTTCGCTGGGACTGGAGATCTCGCCGGGGTACGAAGCACGGTTCTTTGATTGGGAAGAAGAGACGATCCGAGGTGGCGGGGCGATCAGCTACTTCCGGATCGACTTTCCCTGGCGGCGTTTCTTTGAATGGAGCAAGAAAGGCGTGGCCCGGAGCGCCGTCGCCAGCCTGCGGCCCGTCGTAGCGAGCGAGCGCAGGGTGTTGCGCGCTCTGGATGCGTTTCTTGCCTCGGATCGGCAGGACTTCTTCGCCTACATAGAGACCACGGACACGGCCGCTCATCTGCGCGGGCCCTCGTCTCTCGACAAGATGTTTCGAAACCTGGGGCTGGCAATTCAAGCCGCGCGCGCCGCGGGCGAAAAGTTTCGAGTCGTGGTGTTTTCCGATCATGGAATCGCGGGCGGCGAACCCTTGAAGAATGTCCTCCCGGGAATCTTGAAGCGCTTCCAGAGGGTCGGTCTCAGGCGAGTCAAGCGCTTGCGAACCAGGAATGATGTGGCGTTGACGCCCTACGGCCTGGTCTCGAGCCTCGAAGTCTATGCTCATGACGAGAGCGCGCCACGCCTGGCGGAAGTCCTGACCTCGGTCGAGGGGGTGGGGCTCTGCGCCTACAGGGCGGCAGGGGAGTTGTGGGTCGTGTCGGCGAGTGGTTTGGCGACTATCGGCAACCGCGGCCGTGAGTGGGCCTATCTTCCGCGGACGGGAGATCCTCTCGGCTACCGGAGTGTGACGGCTCGGCTTCGAGCCGTCACAGGCGAATCCGGCGAGCCGGGCTGGTTCTCGGATTCCGAGTGGTTCGAGGCGACAAAAGACGAGTTCTACCCCGACGCGCTCCGTCGCATCGCACGCGGCTTCGAGCTGGTGGAGAACCCGGCTACAGTCATCTGTTCGGCGGATCCCGGCTACATGTATGGCGCCAGGAAGACCGAGAGAGCCGCGCGTCTGGCTGGCGGGAAGCTGCGTTGGACCCATGGCGCCCTGCATTGGGAGGCAACGGCGGGCTTTCTGCTTACCGACGTGCCCGGCCGCACCTCTCGAAGCGGAATCAGTCTCTCCACAGCTCTGCGCCCGCTGCTTTCCAGTCCTGAGCTTCGGGTCGCGCGCGGCGCTTCTCAGGTCCCGAAGCTCGCCCAAGGGAACTCGGAGTGAGGCCGTGCGCTCCCGACCGCTCGACACTCGATAAGATGACGGATTCCAGCCGCTTCGCAAACCGATCGTGACATGACGACTCTGCTCAAACCCTCTTCGACCGCCCAAAGCGGATCCTTGACCCGTTTTCAGGAGCTGGTCGAGCCGGAGCTCCTCGCCTGGCTCGATCGGAAAGAAAAGAACTACCTCGTTGAGGCGTCGGGAGTGGCGGAGCTCACCTCGCGGCTCCGCGAGTTCGTCGCACGCGGAGGCAAGAGGCTGAGACCGGCGCTCGTCTTCTTTGCCTACGAGGGCTGCGGCGGCGTCGACAGGGAGGTGGTCCTGCCACTGGCGATGTCAACGGAGCTACTCCACACCTACTTGTTGATTCACGACGACATCATGGACAGCGCCGATGTGCGGCGTGGCCGGCCGACCGCGCACATCCTGTTCGAGGCCGATCATCGGGGAAAACGCTGGGTAGGGGACTCACAACACCACGGCGAGTCCGTGGCCATCCTGCTTGGCGATCTGGCCCATTCCTGCGCTGTCGAGCTATTCCTGGAGGCCCAAGCCCACGTGGTCAGACCCGAACTGTCGGCTTGCTTTACGGCGATGTGCCAGGAGGTTGTCCTGGGCCAGTATCTGGAGATGACCGCTCCCTATCGAGAGAGCCTGAGCAAGGAGGACTTGCTCAAGGTACTCCGGCTCAAGAGCGGCCGCTACAGCGTCGAGCGGCCGATCGCACTCGGCGCGCTGGCGGCGGGCGCGTCCGGGCAGACGCTCGAGGGGCTGGCGAACTACGGCAAGGCTCTGGGCGAGGCTTTTCAGCTCAAAGACGATCTGCTTGGCGTCTTTGGAGCGAGTGACACCGTCGGCAAGTCGGTGGACTCTGACATCGCCGAGGGCAAGTTCACGGTGCTCGTTCAGCAGGCGCTCGAGCGCTCGGACGACCAGGGACGTGATCTGCTCGAAGCCGCTTTGGGGAACCGTGGCGTAACGGAGCCTCAGTTGACGGCGGCGCGAGAGGTGGTCGAGGCGTCGGGAGCTCGCGCGGAGATCGAGCGGATGATCGAGAGTCGACTCGAGCGGGCGGCCGTGGCACTGAAAGGCGTCGATTTGACCGCGGGCGCGGAAACCTTCTTCGCCGGCCTCATCGCTTTCCTCAGAGACCGGGAGCATTGAACGTGTCCTCCGCCAAGGCTCTCGAGCGCGACCGCAAAGCCGAGCACATCGATCTTGCGCTGGAAGATCGGATGCAGCTATCGGCGCACTTCTTCGATCGGTACTACTTCGACCATCTGGCGCTGCCGGAAATCAACATGGCCGATATCGATCTTTCGGTCCGGTTCCTCGGCTATTCGCTCAAGGCGCCGCTTCTCATTTCCTGCATGACCGGAGGCACCGGCCAGGCCGCGCGGATCAACCGCAACCTCGCGGCTGCAGCGCAAGAGGTCGGCATTGCGATCGGTGTCGGCTCGCAGCGCAAGGCGATCGAGGACCCCGCTCAAGCAGAGAGCTTTCAGATTCGATCCTCGGCACCGGATGTTCCCATTCTCGCCAACCTGGGAGCAGTTCAGCTCAACTACGGCTTCGGTCTGGATGAGTGCCGACGCGCGGTCGAGATGATCGAAGCCGACGCCCTGGTGCTTCACTTGAATCCGCTGCAGGAGGCGATACAGCCCGAGGGCCAGACGGATTTTTCCGGTCTGATCGAGAAGATCGGACGCATCGCGGAGGAGCTGGAGGTTCCGGTGCTGGTCAAGGAGATCGGCTGTGGTCTGTCGATAGAGACGGCTCGCCGGCTCAAGGAAGCCGGGGTGGAGATCCTCGATACGGCCGGTCTCGGTGGTACCAGCTGGGCGCGTATCGAAGCCAGCCGCGCCAACGATGCCGAGCTGGGCGAGATCTTCGCCGGCTGGGGCGTAGCGACGCCGCGGTCCATTAGGGAGCTCCGGGGTCTTGGTGGGCTTACGATCATTGGCAGCGGAGGGGTGCGCAACGGCCTCGACGCAGCTAAGGCGATCGCCCTGGGTGCCGACATCGTGGGGATGGCACAAGTGTTCCTCGAGAGCGCGAACGAGTCCTCCGAGAAGGCCGCCGAAAGCGCGGCGCGGGTGGTGCGCGAGCTCAGGATCGCGATGTTTTGCGTCGGTGCGGCTTCGGTGGCCGCCCTTCAGCACACGAGGCTCCACTCGATCGGCGCGGGACGCGGAGCGACGGAGTAGCTCGCAATGAGTGAATCTGAACGCAGCGACGAAGACCAGAGAGTCACCGAACGGCTCGTGAGCGAGCTGGTTTCCGGCAAGCGGCAGCTACATGAGCTACCCGCCGATCTGCCGGCACGACATGCGGCGCGCATTCGCCGCAGAGCGCTCGAGGAGGAACGCGGCGTCTCGCTCGCGCGAACCGGCGACTATGCGCTCGACGCGGCTCGGGCCGCCAGCCGCCATTGTGAGAACTTCATCGGTGCCGCACAGGTTCCGGTCGGGATCACCGGTCCCCTATCGGTCAGCGGTCGCTACGTATCGCCGGACGAAGAGCTCTACATACCGCTGGCTACGACCGAGGGCGCGCTCATCGCCAGCACGAACCGCGGCTGCCGAGCGATTCGTGAGGCTGGGGGTGCGGTCGTACGCGTCGAGGACGTGGGCATGACCCGAGCTCCGGTATTCAGATCCGACGGTATCGACGCGACCCGTAGGTTCCTCGACTGGGTTGATGAGAACCAAGACCGCATACGCGAGGTCACGGAAGCCACCAGCAACCATCTCGAGCTGTTGGATATCCGCTCTCAGGTATTCGGCAGCTCGATCTATCTGCGCTTTCGCTTCGCTACCGGCGATGCAATGGGAATGAACATGGCAACGGTCGCCTGTGATCGGGTGATTCGGGAGCTCATCGAGCCTGAGACCGGCTTGCCCTGCCTGGCACTCTCGGGGAACTTCTGTGTCGACAAGAAGCCATCGGCGATCAACTTCCTCGAGGGTCGAGGCAAGCGTGTCTGGGCCGAGGTTGGGCTCGATGATGATGTTCTCGAGCGCTATCTCAAGACGTCGGCCCGGGACTTGGTCGAAGTCCAGTATCGCAAGAATCTCCTGGGCTCGATAGCCGCGGGCTCGATGGGCTACAACGCCCACTTCGCCAATATTCTGGCGGCGTTCTTCATTGCGACCGGACAGGACGTGGCTCAAGTGGTCGAGGGCTCGATGGGTGTGACCACGGTCGAAGCGCGCGCCGAGGGCGGAGTGATCGCTTCGATCTACATGCCGGACCTGCCGCTAGGTGCCGTCGGAGGTGGGACGGCGCTCGACACCCAGGCGGAAGCGCTGGCCCTGCTCGGAGTCAGCGCACGGTCAGACGCGAAGGGCGCCGCGGTGATGCGGCTGGCGGAGATCCTGGGGGCAACTGTTCTGGCGGGCGAGCTTTCGCTTCTGGCGGCCTTTACCTCCAGCGACCTGGCGAGAGCTCACGAGGAGCTGGGCCGCGGCCGGGTTCAGGAATAGCGAGCTCCGTGTCCGCGCTTCGATGCCAGGCGAGCGCTCCCGGCAAACTGATTCTCATGGGAGAGCATGCCGCGGTATACGGCCGGCCGGCATTGGTTGCCGCGGTCGGTCTGCGCACCCGGGCGCGGATTTCACCGGTGGAAACAGGAGAGCTGGAGCTCGACCTTCCTGATCTGGGCTATCGGGAAGAGTGCACCTGGGAGGAGATCTCGGCGTATGGTGATCGGCGCCGCGAGTCTTGGCGAAGCTACCGTGAACGGCCGGCAGGAGGAGACTTCGCCGGACTCGGGTCACGCGATGAAGCCGGGGTCGTCAAGGTCGCGCTCGCCGAGGCCATGAGATCCCTGGAGCAGACTGAGGGCACCAGCCCGAGCCCGGCTTTGCGCCTGTCCGTGCGGTCCGAGCTGCCGGTGGGCTCCGGCTTCGGCAGCTCGGCGTCGGTCGCCGTAGCCGTCGCCGCAGCGATTCTGGGCTCGCTGTCGGCGGGGACCGAGTTGTCGGTAGGCGATGAACGCATCGTCGACGTCGCTCTCGAAGCCGAGAAGCGGCAACATGGGCGGCCTTCGGGAGTGGATCACACCGCCGTCATTCGCGGCGGTTTCTTGGCGGTGGCCAGAGAGGACGGGTCGCTTCGTGCTACCGATCTGGCTCGGCCGGGTTGGTTTCGCCAGGGGATTCGGGTCTATGACACCGGGGCGCCCGCCGAGACGACGGGAGAGGTCGTGGCGGCCGTCCGAGATCTGCGCGATCGTGAGCCAAGCCGGTTCGCCGATCGGCTCGACGCGATGGAGAGGTCTACCCGAACGCTGATGGAAGCGCTGGGGCGGGAGACCCCCGACTGGCCGACTCTGGTGAACGCGGTTCGGAGATTCGAGCTTTGCCTCGAGGAGCTCGGAGTGGTGCCGGCTCCGGTGGCCCAAGCCGTGCGCCGCGTCGAGGCCGCGGGGGGCGCGGCTAAGATCTCTGGTGCCGGGAGCCTCTCCGCCGCCGCCGCCGGCAGCCTGCTCGTGCTCTGGCCGCCCAAGGCTCGAGCCGGCGCGGACCTCGACGCTATCCTAGGTGCATACCGGCCATTCGACGCGCGACTCGGCGGCCAAGGTCTGGAACTGACGCGAGATGACAATGCCTGAAACGCAGCGAGCCACCTTTGTCGCCCCCTCCAATATCGCCTTCATCAAGTATTGGGGTATTCGAGACGAAGACAAGGTGCTGCCCTGCAATCCTTCGATCTCGATGACCTTGTCCAGATGCACTTCGAAGTGCACCGTAGAGTACGACAGCACCCGGAGCGGGGATGAAGTCCGGTTTCGCCAGGTGGGCGGCACCTTCGAGCCGGCCCCGGACGGCTTTGCACGGCCCGTTCAACGGCATCTCGAGAATCTCCGGAGGCGGGCTGGGAAGAGCGGGGGCTGTAAGGTCTGGACGGAGAACAGCTTTCCCACCGGCGCCGGGATCGCGTCCTCGGCATCGGGTTTCTCGGCCCTGACACTGGCCGCAACCGAGGCGCTGGGAACGCCCCCCGAGGACGCCACAGAAGCCTCCGTCCTGGCGCGAATGAGCGGTTCCGGCTCGGCGGCGCGGTCGGTTATGGGCGGCTACGTGCAATGGCCGGCGGATGTCGGTGACTTGGATGAACCGGCGGCCATGCGGATCGCGACCGCCGAGCACTGGGACTTGCGGGACGTAGTGGCGGTTGTCGACTCGGCGCCGAAAGGCGTTTCTTCACGCGACGGTCATCGGCGCGCTCCCTCAAGTCCGCGGTTCGCGCCCCGACTCGGAGAGCTGGGAGAGCGACTCGAAGCCGTTCGGGACGCGATCAAGCGGCGCGACCTCGAGACCCTCGGACCGATCGTGGAGTCCGAAGCCATCGACCTGCACCACGTCGCGATGTCGTCGCGACCGCCGATCTACTACTGGAAGCCCGGTACCCTTGCCGTGCTTTGGTCGATAAGGTCGCTGCGTAGAGACGGAGTTCCCGTGTACGCGACCATTGACGCCGGACCGAATGTACACGCGATCTGCCCGGCCGAGTTCGAAGAGCAAGTTGCGAAGGAGTTCGAATCGATGGCTGAGGTTGAATCGGTTCTGCGCGATCGTGTCGGCGAAGGACCCTACTCGACGTCGGAGCACCTGGGAGGCTCATGACGGAGAAACCTCCGGTGATTCTGGTCAAGCTCGGCGGCAGTCTCATCACCGACAAGGCCGGCCAGGAGTCGGTTCGAACCGGCGTTCTGGCGAGGTTGGCCGCCGAATTGCGCGAAGTCAGGGAGGTCATTGCCGGCGGTATGGTTTTGGGGCACGGTAGCGGATCGTTCGGTCATGCGGTGGCCACCAGCGGCGGATGGTCTTCGCCGGGCGTGAAACCGTCGCTCGACACTCTGGTTCGCACGCAGGACGCCGCGGCTCGTCTTCATCGGAAGGTGATGGCTGCGCTACTCGAAGCCGGTCTGGATCCGTTCTCGGTGGCGCCTGGCAGCTCGATGGTGTCTTCGAAGGGCCGACTCGTGAGCCTGAGCATCGAGCCGTTGGCCGGAGCGATCGAGTGCGGGCTGCTGCCGGTGCTGTTCGGAGACGTCGTCCTCGATACCGAGGATCGCGCCCGGATCTTCTCGACCGAGCGGGTGTTCCTGGCGGTCACGCCCCTGCTTATGGCAAGGGGATTCCGGGTATCGGCCGCCTATTGGCTCGGCAACACCGACGGGGTTCTCGACTCGGTCGGTGAGACGATCGGCCTGATCACCAGAGCCAACGCCGATGAGGTGATGGACAGTCTGTCCGAAACCGCGAGCTCCGAGGTCGTCAAGGGTCCGCCCGGTGTCAGCGACGTGACCGGCGGAATGCGGCACCGAGTGAAGAGCGCGCTGGCGCTCAGTCGCCTGGGCGTGCCCTCATGGATTCTGGACGGCCGCTCAGAGGGCTTGCTCCTTGCCGCGGCCCGCGGCGAAGAGGTTTCGGGCACGCGCGTGGACCCGGACTAGACTCGCTTTCACAGAACCCGTCAACGCCGGGCGCCGTACTTTCGGTGCCGGAGCGTCGGAAACGGTGCCCGAAAGGTCGGGTAGGATCCACGGTAACGGATCGTTTCAAATGGACGAAAGACCCATCAGCACGGAAACGGCCCAACCGTCGGAGCCTGCAGATCGTGACGCGCGTCTTCACGATCTGTTGGTGAAGACGAGCCGTACTTTCGCGCTTGCGATTCCGCAGCTGCCGCAGCCGACACTGCGCGAAGTTACGATCGCGTATCTTCTCTTCCGGATCGCCGATACGTTCGAGGATGCCAGCGTGCTCTGGGACCGGCCGCAGCGGCTCGCGGCGCTCAAGGAGTTCGACCATCTTCTGGACTCGCCTTCCGTCGAGCGGGCGCAACGCTGTGTCCGCGAGTGGTCGCGAGAGCCACCCACCGACCACGCGGGATACCTCGAGCTGCTCGAAGAGACACCGCTGGTTTTTGCCGCCTTGCTCGCGCTGGACGAACCCTCGCGTACCGCCATCGTCGAACACACGGGCCGCACTGCACAGCTGATGGCGGAGTTCGTGGCCCACACCGACGGAGCCGGGGTCTTGCGCTTGCGAGACCTGGACGACCTGCGCGCGTATTGTTACGCCGTGGCCGGAATTGTCGGTGAGATGCTCACCGATCTCTTCCTGTTGGGCAGCGACAGCCTGGCTGCGTCAGCGGAGTTTCTTCGCAAGCGGGCTTCGGCGTTCGGTGAAGGGCTTCAGCTGGTCAACATTCTGAAGGACAGCGCATCCGACGAAGGTGAAGGCCGGAATTTCCTGCCGTCCACGGTCGATCGGGGAGAGGTGTTCGCGCTGGCACGAACCGATCTCCAGGCAGCCACAGAGTACTCGCGCGAGCTGCAGCGAGCAGGCGCGCCGGCGGGAGTGGTCGCGTTCACGGCGCTGCCTGTCGAATTGGCCTGGGCGACCCTCGATCTGGTCGAAGAGCGCGGACCCGGTGCCAAGATCACGCGCGAGCGGGTGTTCGCCTTGTACGCTCAAGTTCATCAGGCCATCGAGGAAGGCCGCCCGGTGCTGGAGTCGCGAAGATCGGCTCCGCAGAGCAGCTAGCCCGACCTTTTTACCAGGGCAGTAGCTCTTATTGAAGCGGCGCCGTTTTCGATGAACGACCCGACGCCTTTCGCGATCGCCTTCTTTTTCGTCGCACTCCTCTACTCGTCGGTCGGGCTGGGAGGCGGCACCTCCTATACCGCGATTCTCGCGATCGCCGGCGTAGCGCAAGCGATCATCCCGACAACGTCTCTGGCTCTCAACGTGATCGTCGCGAGTCTGGGTCTGGCGAGCTTTTCCCGTGCGGGCTACTTCCGGCCCAAGCTGATCCTGCCGTTGTTGCTCGCTTCGATGCCCATGGCCTTTTTGGGCGGTCAGTTGGTTCTTGCCGCAAGGGTCTTTCAGTGGCTCCTGTTGGCCACCTTGGTGGCCGTGGCGGCTCGGATCTACCTCGTCGGGGATCTTCATTCGAATCTAGAGCTCAAGGCTGGAAGCCGCCTGGCCGCGTGTCTCGCTCTCGGAGCGGTTCTCGGTTTCGTGGCGGGCACCGTCGGGATCGGAGGCGGCATCTACCTGATTCCCTTGCTGATCTCCCTGAATCTCGCCAGCGAACGCGAGGCCGCGACCGCCGGTGCCGTCTTCGTAATGCTCAACTCGCTGGCGGGACTGCTGCCGCGGGCTCAGACCGGGTCGCTGGAGGTCACCTGGTTGTTACCTCTTTCCATTTCCGTCCTGCTCGGTGGCGTGATCGGCTCTCATCTGGGGTCGGTCAGGTTCCGTCCCCGGACCGTGCAGAAGGTCTTGGGCGTGGTTGTCTTGCTGGCGATTGCCGTGCTTCTGCGCCGCTTGCTCGCCTAGGCCGGGCGAGTCCCCGGACGTTCGCGTAGACTCGTCATCGTTTGATGACTACCTCAACCAGGAAGCCATTCCAGAATCTGAACAGCTTCCTCGACGCTCTTCGGCGCGAGGGTGAATTGGTGGAGGTCGAGGCCGGGGTCGATGCCCGTCTCGAGATTGCCGAGATCCATCGCCGGGTGATTGCGGCGGAAGGTGCGGCCCTACTCTTCAACAACGTGCACGGGTCGCGCTTCCGGTGCGTCACCAACCTGTTCGGCAGCGCCCGGCGCGCCGAGATGGCCTTTGGGCGTCACCCGTTCCGGCTGATTCAACGGGCAGTCGAGCTCGCCGAGAACCTTATGCCGCCTTCGGCGGCCACGCTCTGGCAGCACCGGGACGTGCTCGGCGGGCTGCTGCGGGTAGGCCTCAAGCGCTATCGTCGTGGCCCGGTCACCGACAACCTGAGCTCGACTCCGAACCTCGGAGATTTGCCGGTGCTGACGACCTGGCCCGACGACGGCGGGCCGTTCGTGACCCTGCCCCTGGTGTATACCGAACACCCCGAAGGCAAGGGCCACAATCTGGGCATGTACCGGTTGCAAGTGTACGACGAGCGGACCACCGGCATGCACTGGCAGATCGGCAAGGGCGGTGGCTACCACTACGCGGTCGCCGAGGCGCGCGAAGAGGCGCTGCCGGTAAACGTCTTCGTCGGCGGACCGCCGGCGGCGATGTTGTCGGCGATCGCGCCGCTGCCAGAGAACGTGCCCGAGCTGGTCTTGGCGTCTCTGATCCAGGGCGGCAAGTTGCCGCTGTGCGATGGGCCGGGGCCGCTACCGCTGCTCGCCGAGGCCGAGTTTGCCCTGGTAGGCCGTGTGCCGCCACGGCAGCGTCGCCCCGAGGGACCTTTCGGCGACCACTACGGCTACTACTCGCTCGAGCACGATTATCCCGTGCTCGAGGTCGAACACCTCGCCCATCGCAACGGTGCGGTTTACCCGGCGACCGTAGTCGGCAAGCCGCGCCAGGAAGACTTCTACATCGGCGATCTGCTCCAGGATCTGCTTTCGCCTCTGTTCCCCTTGGTCATGCCCGGGGTGGTGGACCTCTGGTCCTATGGTGAGACCGGGTATCACTCGCTGGCTGCCGCGGTAGTTCGTGAACGCTACGCGCGCGAGGCGATGGCCAGCGCCTTTCGAATCCTTGGAGAAGGCCAACTTTCCCTCACCAAGTTTCTCCTGGCTACAGACCGGCCGACAGACCTGCGAGACTTTCGGTCAACGCTCGAGCACGTTCTCGAGCGTACGCGTGTCGAAACCGACCTTTTCGTCTTCGCGAACCTGGCCATGGACACGCTCGACTACACCGGACCCGCCGTCAACGAGGGCTCCAAGGGAATCTGGCTGGGGCTCGGCGATCCCGTGCGACGGCTTCCAGCCGCCTTCGAGACAGCCGAGTTGCCGCAAGGCGTGAGTTTTGCCGAGCCCTTCTGCCGCGGCTGTCTCGTGGTCGGAGGAGCGCCCAAGTCGGAAGAGCCGGGCTTGCCGGAGCGGATTGCGAGCCATCCGGCGTTTTCAGAGTGGCCTTTGGTCGTCGTTACCGACGAGCCCGAGAGGGCGGTGGCGAGCTCGATCAACTTTCTCTGGACGACCTTCACTCGATTCGAACCGGCAGCCGATATCCATGCGGCCGGTACCGAGGTGGTGAGAAACCACCTCAGCTATCGCATGCCGATCGTTCTCGACGCGCGGGTCAAGCTGGGGTTCCCCGACGAGCTGTTCTGTTCGGACGAGATCTCGCGACTCGTCGATCGGCGCTGGACGGAGTACTTCGCGGACGGGCTGGAGATGGGCGACTCGAGCTCGGCACAGCTGACTCCGGTGTGAGCGTCTGGCCGGATCTTGACCAACTCGAATCCCGAGCGAAAGACCGGCGTCACGTCGCCCACGGAGTCGACGCCCGATTCGACGAGAGTCCGGCTCAACCGGCTCCAGCGCACGACGGCTGCCATCGGGCGTGGAATCTCACCGAGCCACCAGCGCAACCGGTAGGTGGCTCCCACTCGCACCGCGATGTTGGATTCAACCGCGAAGCCTCCGGCGCTCCAGTCCACCAGCAAGCCCTCGTTGCCGGGGCATATCAGCACCGTACCCCTGGCCGATTGACGGTCGGTCCGGCGTCGCTCGACATCGGCGGCGCGAGGCCGGTCTCGCCGCCGGACAGGCTCCCGGGCGCTGGGTTGTTGCGGCCACATGCCCGGGAAGACGCGATCCGCGGCCGCGATCTGGCGCTCTGCGCTGCTAGAATCCGCGACCGACACTCACTTGGCGAGGGTTTATCCATTGACTATCAGCACCGACGACTACCGGGATGTTCTGCGGCACTTTCCGTCCGGCGTGACCATCGTGACCGTGCGCTCGGGCGAAACTCGCCACGGTCTGACCGTGTCCGCCTTCGCGTCCGTTTCGCCCGATCCCCCGCTGGTTCTGATCATGATCGACCATCGGCATCGGGCCTACGGGCTTCTCCAGGAGGAAGGCGCCTCGTTTGCGGTCAATATCCTTGCCCACGATCAGGTCGAGCTTTCCAATCGATTCGCCTGGGTGAAGGACGAAGATCGCTTCGCGGTTGGAGACTGGACTACGGCGGCGACCGGAGCTCCGGTCCTGTCCTCCGCTCTGGCCTGGATGGATTGCTCCATCTACTCGAGATCCAAGACCGGGAGCCACACGATCTACGTCGGCAAGGTGGAAGCGTCCATGGTCGAGCGGCCCGACGAGATGCCACTGGCGTACTGGAATCGCGGCTATCGGAAACTGCAGGAAATCCCTGACAGCGACTGACTTGTCGCCTCTGTGAGGGCTCGGAGGACAGGCCGAGGGCGGTCGGGCCTGTGCTATAGTTTTCTCGTCGAAGCTCATCTCGAAGCCGTTTTATCGGCCTCGGGGCGAGGTCTTTTCCGGGAATGATGATGGCTACAAAGACGACCACGACGACCGATGTGGAGATCTTCGGAACCGTCTATCACGTCCGGGGCGAGGATAACCCGGAGCATCTCCAGGAAGTAGCGAACTTGGTGGACCAGAGGATGCGAGAAGTCGCACAACAGGTCACGACTGTAGACACGGCCAAGATCGCGATCCTGGCGGCGCTCAACATAGCCGATGAGATGTATCGGCGTGGGAAGCAGCAGGAAGGGGAACGGGTAGATATCCAGGAGAGAGTGGCGACGCTGACAGAGAGACTAGAAAAGGCGCTCGAGAGCTAACTTGCTTTTTGCAGGTCGGCTCGCCGCGATAAGAAATTGAAGACTGAGCTTGGCATCCCCTGTGAGGTTTCGTGATGGGTAAGGTAGTTGTAGAACCAACTCTTAATTCCAGGGAGTCTTTCATTCCCGTGGCCTGTGCCAGCCCCGCTTTGACGGGGACGCTAACGGCCCTCGAAGCGGACACCCACCTGGTGCACACCAGGTTCTAATACCGCCCACACGGCTTCACGGGGGGTGCTCACACCTTCCCGGACAAGCGAGGTTTCTCTCCATCCACCCGATCCCCTCTTTGAAATAGGGGGTCGAAATGTTGACCGAAATTCTGGTTGCCGCGGCCGCGGCTCTGATACTGATATTGGCCGCCTGGTGGTTCTTTTTCCGGCGGGCGGCGGAGAGAGTCACGGCGCAGGCTCAGCGAGAGGCCGAGGGAATCCTCGCGGCCGCCCAGCGGGAGAGTGAGGCCAAGCTCAAGGAAGCCGAGTTGGCGGCTCGCGAGAAACTCCTCCAGGCGCGGGGCGAATTCGAAAAGGCCTCGCGGCGCCAACGCAAAGAACTCGAACAGTTGGAAAAACGCGTCCTTCAGAAGGAGGACGTGGTCCAGCAGAAAGAGGATGCGGTCCAGCGAGCGAGCGCCGAGTTGCGCCGCGAAGAGAAGTCGTTCGGAAAACGCGAGCGAAAGCTGACGGCTCGGGAAGCCGCGCTCGAGGAGAGGCACAAGGAACTGGATGAGTTGATCTCGGTTCAGACCGGGAAGCTCGAGCAGATCGCCGGCCTCACGGCTCGGCAGGCCAAGGATGAGTTGGTCGAGGCCATGAAGACCGATGCCCGGATGGAAGCCGCGCATATGGTCAAGCGGATTGAAGACGAGTCGCGCGAAAAAGCCTCGCGCGAGGCCCAGCGCATCGTCGGCATGGCGGTGCAGCGAGCAGCCTCGGACTACGTCTCCGAAACCACGGTCTCGGTCGTGATGCTGCCCAGCGATGAGATGAAGGGCCGCATTATCGGACGTGAAGGGCGCAACATCCGGGCGATCGAGGCGGCAACCGGCGTCGATTTGATCGTCGATGACACGCCCGAGGCGGTCATCGTCTCCGGATTTGATCCGTTTCGTCGCGAGATCGCGCGAACCGCTCTTGAGCGGTTGATCGCGGATGGCCGGATTCACCCGGCGCGAATCGAGGAGGTGGTGGAGAAGGTCAAGGTCGAGTTCGACCAGAAGATCCGCCAGGAAGGAGAGTCCGCTCTTCGCGAGCTCAATCTGCCGAATGTCCACCAAGAACTGGTGCGCCTCCTCGGACGCCTTCGCTACCGGACCTCGTACGGGCAAAACGTCCTTCAGCACAGCAAGGAGGTGTCGTTTCTGGCCGGCACCATGGCTGCCGAGCTCAAATGCAACGTCCAGGTGGCCAAACGGGCGGGCTTGCTGCACGACATCGGCAAGGCCGTCGACCGAGAGATGGAGGGCACTCATCTCGAGATCGGAATCGATCTGCTGCGCAAGTACGGCGAGCGCGAAGACGTCGTCCACGCGATGGCTTGCCATCATGGCGACTACGATCCGGAAACAGTCGAGGCGGTGCTGGTGACCGCGGCCGATGCGCTTTCGGCGGCCCGACCCGGAGCGCGGCGAGAGATTCTGGAAACCTACGTCAAGCGTCTGGAAGCGCTCGAGGAGCTGGCGCAGGGCTTCAAGGGTGTTCAGAAGAGCTACGCGATTCAGGCGGGGCGCGAGGTGCGGGTGATCGTGGACAGCAAGAAGGTCAATGACGACGAGGCGATCTGGCTCTCGCGCGATATCGCCGGCAAGGTCGAATCCGAGCTCACCTATCCCGGCCAGATCAAGGTCACGGTAATTCGGGAAACGCGCTCGATCGAATACGCCAAATGAAGATCCTTTTCGTCGGCGATGTGATGGGCAAGCCGGGCCGGCGCATGCTGGCCCGTCATCTGCTGCGATTGATCGACGAATATCGGACCGACTACGTCATCGTGAACGTGGAGAACTCGGCCGGGGGCTTTGGGCTGACGGCGCCGGTTTTCGCGGAGCTGGACGAGCTTCCGATTCACTGTTTCACCAGCGGCAACCACATCTGGGACAAGCGTGAGGTAGTCGAGATTCTCGGGTCGGAGGCCAGACTGCTGCGACCGGCCAACTATCCGGAGGGCACGGCCGGCTCGGGTGTCCATGTGGGTGAGACCGCGGGTGGCGTCAAGGTCGCGACCCTCAATCTGGAAGGCCGAGTCTTCATGAAATCGCTCGACTGCCCCTTTCGCACGGCCGATCGGATCCTGGGAGAGCTCGCCGACGAGGTCAAGGTCGTCTTCGTGGATTTTCATGCTGAGGCCACGAGTGAGAAACAGGCGCTAGGGTTCTATCTGGATGGCAGAGTCAGCGCGGTCGTAGGAACCCATACCCATGTGCCGACTGCCGATGAACGGGTCTTGCCGGCGGGTACCGCGTTTCAAACCGATTCGGGCATGACCGGACCCTACGAATCGATTATCGGCATGAAGACAGACAAAGTCCTGCGGCGCTTCCTTCAGCAGACTCCGTTTCCGTTCGAGGTGGCCAAGAGGGACGTCCGTCTGGCGGGCTGTCTGATCACGGTCGACGAGCTCTCCGGGAAGGCGGCCCGGATCGAGAGGATCATGGTGCAAGATGCCGAAACATAGTGAGCAAGCCAGCAAGCGCCCAAGCCGGCCTCTCTCGGTGATCATCACGACCTTCAACGAAGAGGTGAATGTCGGTGACTGCATCGAGTCTGCTCTTTGGGCCGATGAGGTGTTGGTGGTGGATTCCTATTCGACCGATGAGACGGTCGAAATCGCGAAAAGCTATCCGGTCAAGGTACTGCAGCGCGAGTACTTTGGTTCCGCGGCCCAGAAAAACTGGTCGCGCGACCGGGTGGAGAACGACTGGGTCTTGATCGTCGACGCCGACGAGCGCATCACGCCCGAGCTCGCCGACGAGATTCAGGGGATCCTCTCAGTGCCGCCCCGGGCGTATGGCTACTACATCCGGCGCAAGAATGTGGTCCTCGAGAAGGTGATCAAGCACTCCGGATGGTCGACCGACAAGGTCATCCGTCTGTTCGATCGCGCCCACGGTCGGTATCCGAATCGCCGCGTTCACGCGGATCTGGATATCGACGGCGACGTTCCGACTCTCAAGAGCTCGCTTCTGCACTACACCTACCGGACCTTTGACCAGTACTTCCAGAAGCTCATGAACTACGCCGATTGGGGTGCGGCCCAGGGGTTTCGGGAAGGCCGCAGCGCGGGACTCCTGGCAATCGGTGGCCGACCGCTGTGGCGCTTCTTCCGGACCTACTTTCTGCAGCTTGGCATTCTCGACGGCATGCACGGCTTGGCGATCTGTGGACTCCAGGCGACGGGCGTGTTCATGAAGTATGCCCGCCTCTGGGAGTACGGGGTGCGGACCCGCCTCGGCCAGGAGGTCGAGTTACCCGCCTTCGACGAGAGCGCCGAGACCTGGGAACGGCCTGGAGACGGGGCGGGCTAGTTCGGAGTCGACGGGCGGTCGACAAGTGATTCGCCAGAGGACGGCTCGACCTCCGAGCCGACTGGACCAGATGCGTCGCTCCGGTGTGGTCTCTCCGGGAGCGAAGAGAGGCTCCCTCCGAGGCCCACTCGTCGCTCCTTCAGGCGGGCAGCTCTTGGAAGAGGACACCAGAGAATGGTGGCCCCGATTCAGTCGTAGAAGAGCGCCGCGGGCTCGAGCGTCCATTCGCCGGAAAGTGACGCCGTGGTGGCGAACAGCTTGACGTCCGGCGCGACTGGAAGCTTGACCGAGCGGGCTTCCGGCGAGATCGGAATCTCGAAGAGAAAGAGGTAGCAGTAGGTGTAGACCTGATCGCGGACCTTGCGGTCGTGGCGGTGTGTGGCGGTCCAGGCGACCGGCGTCCGTTCGATGAAGCCTGGCTTCCAGCGGCGGAGAAGAAAGCCGAACCGTCCCGAGAAGCGTTTCCACTGCCCGACGAAGCCCGAGTAGTAGGGCACGCGCACGGATTTGCCGTCTCCGCCGGGGAAGCTCATCGTCGTCCCGTCCCGGCTGGTCGAGGTCGCCAGGAAGGCCAAGCGATCGAAGTCGCCGGCCGGCAGATCGAGCTCCTGCCCTCGGCAGGCCATCGCATTGTGCTCGTGTGGCTCGTTGGGCCCAAGAACAAAGCACAAGCCCCCGGCGGTGATCTGCGGTGGGAAGAGCTCACCCGGGATCGATTGGCCCGCGCCATCGAAGTTGGATCCCGGCTGACCGTGGAAACTGGTCGAAGGCGTCTCGAAGGGAAGCTCGACCCGTGCCTGATCGAGGAGCGGCACACGGCTCGGTGGAGCCCCTGGCGCCAGCAAGAAGCTGCGCGGCGCAAAGCCCTGGAGGTCAATGCTCAGACGTCCGCCGGTAAGCACCGCCGGCGACTCCGATTGCTCACAGCCGTTGACCTCGGCGGCGCTCAGAAACGGCTGGGGTGCCGCCAGTGAGACCGAGGCCGAGCGCCCGCCCGCGGTTTCACGGATGCGAGCCAGCCAGAGCCGCCGATCTTCTGCCTGCTTGAGCGCCATGAGCTGGGCGCTCCGGCTCTCGATTCGCAGCAGTGAGAACCTGCGTCCGAGAGCACCGGGATGAGGTCCCGCCTGAAACGGAAACAGAGGTTGGTTGAAACTCGCTGCCCGCGCCGCGATCGCAGCCGCCGAGTCGACGCCGTGGCTCTCGATGGCATAGGCCATGCGGTGGCGGCCGAGATCCTGGACCGCCTGGTGGGCAAACCTGCGCAGAGCCTTGGGCGCGCGCAACAGGCTCAAGCGCAAGGTGCTCGGGTCGGGCCGATCCCAACCGTATTTGTGCTGGCTCAGAACTGAAACGCCCCAGTCCGGTCCCGAAAGATCGGCCCACTCGTGGGCCGGCACTTCGTACCGCTCGCGCCGGTTCGGTTCGCGCTCCACCGCCCCGAGGCCCATGTCGTAGGTCGCAATCGCTCCATCGAGGGCCAGAGGAAAAACGGCTTTGAGCAGCTGGCCCGAGCTTTGCCAGTCGATGTCGAGCCTTATCTCGAGCCGCGATCCGGCATCACCGACCGCAAGCGAGATCCGCTGAAGCAGGGTGGTGGCCCCGGCCGTTCTCACGATCTCGAGAGTCGCTCGAACCGGGCCCGTCTCCGCGATCCGAAAGTCCGCCCTTCCGCCCACGGCAGACGGCGGCGAGCACAGATCCTCGTAGCGGAGCTCCCAGGCCGGCCACTTCGAGGAACGGTCGGGGAGCAAGACGACGTCCATGGGGCCGTTCAGTAGCTCGCGCTCGAGCTTCTTGTCGTACAGGCTCACGATCCCGCCGTGGTCGTCGAACTCGACCCGGTAGCGGTGGTTCTCGAGGGTCCTGGCCGTGATCGCCAGATCGCAATCCACCGATCGAGCCTGGGCCGCCGGCATGACCTGGTAGACGGCAACTCCGACCGAGGGCACCGACGCCGGGAACAACAGCCGCAGCCGGTTGCCCTCGCGTTCCAGCTCCTGGCTCGGGATCTCAGCCCCCGCGGGATCGCTGACGGTCACGAATCTCGGCGGCTCGCGGTCGAACCGGACCCAGGCATCGACAAGCTCTTCGCGGTCGAAGCCCAGGGAATTGAACACGACGATCGGGACCCCCTCGGACCGGGTGTCGAGTCCGCGAGCTACCGCGGCCACGCTGGATTGAAGCAGCGACGAAAAGCGATTCTGCGCCAGCACGAGATCGTTCCAAGTGAATCGATAGGCCTCCGGAGAGCTGGTGCCGGTGAGGTCGTCGTGCATCTGATGCCACAGAAACCGGGTCCATTCCTGGCGGAGCTCCGCCCGAGGGTAGTCCTGGCCTCCGAGCCAGTCGGCGGCCAGCGCAGCCCGCTCCGCGGCCTCGGCGAGCAACTCGCAGCGCCGGTTCCACTTCTTGAGAATGGCCTGGGAAGTCCAGCAGCCGGTACCGTGGGTCGGGAGCAGAAGGTCTCCGCGATGGACCGGAAGCCGGTCGCGGTCTTGGGCCGCCAGATCACGGAAGAACTGATCAGAGCCCGAGTGAACGACCTCAATCTCTCCGTCCGCGGCCAAGCCCTGCTCCAGGTAGTCGAGAGATGTCGGGTCCGGAGCGCCGCCTCGGTCACCGACGCCGAAGTACCTGTAGCCAAGGGGCACGCCGGTCTCATCGCGCTTCACCTCGAGTCTTCTTTTCCATGCCCGAGATCTCGAGAGATCCTCGCGCAACGGCGCACCGTAGCCACCCGGGTCGAGCACCGCGACGATGCGGGATCCGTCCGGACCCTCCCAGAGGCCGATGTCGAACGGGATCTTCGCTGGCGACATCCACTTGATGAGCTTCTGGCTCGAGAATCCCTCGAGTCCACAGTGGGCGGCGACGGTGGGAAGGCTCCAGGGGAAACCGAAGCAATCCGGAAGGAAAACGTCGATGCAGCGCTGGCCGAACTTGTTCTCGAAATAGCCGTTGCCGTAGAGAACATGGCGAATCAGCGATTCGGGTGACGGCAAGTTGGTGTCGGGCGCGTCCAGCATGGCGCCGGCGGGGCGCCAGCGCTTTGCGCGGACCCAGCGCGTGAGCTCCTGGAACTCCTTCGGGTAGTACTCCTCGGCGAGCTGGTAGCGAAAGGCGCCCTCGAAGCTGAGGACGTAGCCGGGGAAAGCCCGCAGGCGATCGAAATTGTCGAGCAGGGTTCGTCGGAGAAAGTGCCGGATCGTCGTTTGAATGGTCCAGCGCCACTGGGAGTCCAGATGCGAGGTCGCAACGACGTAGAGGCGCGCTTTCCGGTTGGCCTTCATTTGCAATAGAACCGAGGAATCGCTTGCAGTAAGATCCCGCGATGTCCAGTCCTGACAACAAACGACATTTCGCTGACAGGGCGGTTGTCTCGGGCATGGCGGTGCTGATCGCGCTCTCGAGTCTTGCAGGGGCGGGCGCACCGGCGGCGGCGGATCAGATCGAGTGGTCGGTCTACGCCGGCCGGTGGGGGCTCGAGAAAGAGGGCGAAACGTCCGAGCTGGGCTTCGAGATTCAGCGCCCAATGGGCACCAGGGGGTTCGACCTCGTCGGTGGGATCGCCGGGACCGCCGATGAAGCGGTGTGGGCTTACGCGGGAGCCTCCTGGAGGTGGGAGCCGGGCGGCAAATGGCGCGTGCGGCCCGGGTTCGCGGTGAGCGTGTTCGAGAAGGGTGACGGCAAGGACCTGGGCGGAGCGATCGAGTTTCGCAGTAGCCTGGAAGCGACCTATCGAACTCGCCGAGATCTCCGACTCGGTCTGCTCGTCTACCATCTGTCGAACGCCGGGTTCTACGACCTCAACCCGGGCAGCAATTCGCTGGTGTTCGTGGTCGGCTTTCCGTAGAAACGGCGATTCCCTAGTCCTTCCAGATCTTCCAGGGCGGGCTGCCCTCGCGCCAGGTCTTGTTGAGGTGGAGGTAATCCCGGTAGGTGTCCATCGGCTCCCAGTGACCCTCGTGGACATAAACCGCGAGCTCGCCGTCGCGGGCCAGAGCCTGCAGCGGCTCGAGCTCGAGCAGGAGCTCTGGGTCGTCGTTCAGGTAGTCGAACACCTCCCGTTGGAAGACAAAGAAGCCTCCGCTGACCACGCCCGTAGCCACGGTCGGTTTCTCGTTGAACTCGAGGGCGACGCCGTCCTTGACTTCCATCTCGCCGTACCGGGACGTTGGATGAACGCCGGTGACGGTCGCGATCTTGCCCTGCTCGTAGTGATAGTCGAGCAGCTTGCCGATATCCACGTTGCCGACCGCGTCGCCATACGTGAAGAAGAAGGTCTCCTTGTCGAGATAGTCCCGCACCAGTCGGAGCCGCGCACCGGTACCCGATTCCTCTCCGGTCTCTGAACAGGTCACCTGCCACCGCTCTTCGCCGCGCCGGTTGTGGAACTCGGGCGACTCCGGGTGGTCCATGGAAACGGTGAAATCACGCATCATCTCGTGGTAGCGGAGGAAATACTGCTTGATCACCCAGCCCTTGTAGCCGAGGCAGAGGACGAAGCGCTCCACGCCGTGAAAGCCGTAGATCTTCATGATGTGCCAGAGGATCGGCATGCCGCCGATCTCGACCAT
>JAAENP010000195.1 GCA_024224155.1 bacterium | reverse complement strand
GAGAGTCGCTTCGGTGCCGGAATTGGTGAAGCGCCACAACGGCTGGTCGAAGCGCCGGGAGAGCTCCTCGGCGACGACTATCGCGTCCTCCGTGGGCTGGGCGAAATGGGTACCGCGGGGCGCGCGCCGGTTGACGGCGCGGACGAACGCCGGATGGGCGTGTCCGATGATGCCGACGCCGTAGCCGCCGTGAAGGTCGACGTACTCGTGGCCGTCGACGTCGTAGATCTTGGAGCCCTCGCCGTGGCTGAGCCACACCGTCTGCGGCTTGGCGATCATCCAACTCGAGGTCGCTCCTCCGGCCAGCGACTTGACGGCCCTCTTGTCGAGCTCGGCCGAACGCGGTTGGCGGTCGACGAAGATCTTCTCCTGTTCCTTGACCAGCTGAGCAACACGGGTATCGAGTCTGGCAGACGCGACCGGTACAGTAGACATCGTGTCGTTCTCCTCCAGATTTCTTGAATGGCTATTCACTATCTTAGCTGCTCGAGAGCGGATCGGTCTACCCCCAGAATCTCCAATCACCCTCTATTCGACCTCGCTTGACGGTCCAGCGACCAGCCGGTACACTTTGAACGACCATTCAGTCGACACGACTCTAGCCGAATTGAGCCGTTCGCAGAAATCGCCTGCAGCCAGCCGCTCTTCGACCGGCGTCGGTGAGCTTCACGCCGGCTGCCGGCGCCGAGCAAAGGAGTCCAATGATGTCCATCAGCGCAGTCGAAGAAGCCCCAGCAGCTGAATCAGTCGACCGAGAGAAGGAGAAATGGCATGCGGCGGCTGCCGCGGTCAAGCCCGAAGTGCGGCTGTTCATCGACGGCGATTATGTGGACGCCGCCCTCGGGGGTCGTTTCGAGACCGTCAACCCCGCCACCGGAGAGGTCATCGCCGAGATGGCCGAGGGCACCGCTGAGGACGTCGACCGGGCGGTCGCTTCGTCCTTGCAAGCTTACCGCTCCGGCTCCTGGGCGCGGATGGCGCCGCGCGAGAGGATGGAGGTCCTGTATCGGTACGCAGAGCTGATCGAAGAGAAATCCGAGGAGCTCGCGCTCCTCGATACCCTGGACATGGGCAAACCGATCACCGACATGATGACCGTCGACATGCCGGGGGTCGTCGAGACCTTCCAGTATTTCGCGGAGTGCATCGACAAGGTCGAGAGCACGGTCACCG
>JAAENP010000194.1 GCA_024224155.1 bacterium | reverse complement strand
TTCTCGGCGGCGCCCCGTTCGCTGGAGTGACGGAAGCGCAGGAGGGCAAAGCCCTCGGCGTCCGTTTCCTCCGTCCATTCGAAGAGGACCTTGTTGAGCGGATGAGATCTCTCGCCGCCGACGACCATGGCGAAGGGATAGGGGTCCGTACCCCGCGGCACGACCATCTCGAGCGGCGCGCCATTCGGACCGGCATGCTTCAACAGTTGGAGCGAAACCAACTGCGCGCCGAGGTTCGTGAACTCGGCCCTGAACTCGTCGGTCTCGAGCACCGCGCGGCTCTCCTCCGAGGCCGCGACCATGTCGGCACCGAAATCGATCGCTTCGGACGGGTCTTGGGTACCCGGGTCGTCCGTGCCCGGCGACACCGTCTCTCCCTGCTCCGGAAGGAGGGGCTGCGGAGCGGACTCCTCGGGGCCGCTGTCCCGAGGCGAGCCGGTCTCCTGGTGTGGGACCCCTTCGTCGAGAGTCGACAGATTCGAGGGGTCCTCCGGCGGCCGCAGGGTGACCAGCAGGTAATTCCAGCCGATCAAGATGACGACCGACAACAGAGCAGCGAAGAGAAGCCGGCGATTCTCCACGAACGTTCCTTTCCGAGATTCTCGGGGATCGAGGCTCGCGTTACGGTAGATCTATGCCACCGGGATGCCACGGGTGACAGCGCAGCAGCCGAGCTACGGCGAGCCAGCTCCCCTGCACCACGCCGTATCTGATCACCCCGAGCCGGGCATACTCCGAGCAGGTTGGTGAAAACCGGCAGGCCCTTGGCAGCAGCGGAGAAATCCACCGCTTGTAGAGCTGAAAAAATTCTGCCAGAAACT
>JAAENP010000193.1 GCA_024224155.1 bacterium | reverse complement strand
GGCAGGCGGCGATCCTCGAGGCCTGGCTCCAGCATCACGTTGGATAGAATGACGGCCACAAACCGACAGACAGGAACCGCCAGCTCGATGCCGCCCGTGGCGGCGCTCGGAGCGCGGAGGAGGATCAAGCGATGAACGGCGAAGAGGAATCGGCTTGGGGCTCGACCTTCTTTTGGCTCGAGCTCGAGGGGGAAGGTGACGCCCGGGGCTGGAAACTGAAGACCGGTGAGGAGATCCCATGGCTCCGTCCGAGTAGCTCCGGGGGCTTGCAGCCGACTGCGAGCCAACTGTTCCCGCTTCACGGCAAACATCTCTTCACGGAAGCCAAACTGACGCTGGAAGAGCGCCTGCGGATCATTGAACGGGCGATCTACCTCCTCGAAGAATTCTACGTCCATCGTGACCAAAAGCGCGTCGTCTATGGCGTGGACCCGGTGCTGCGGCTCAAGGCTCTCAGCCGGCAGCTGGAGAGCTCGCGTTTCACGATCTCGGACAAGACTGAGTCCGGGAAAGAGGATCTCCTGTCGTTCGTCGGCACGCTGGTCGAGCGAGCTCAGCTTTCCGATCTCGAGTTCCACCGCGAAATGTTGCGCATTTTCACCAGTCTGCGCGATTTCCATACCCTCTACAAGCAGCCCAAGCCGTTCTCCGAGCTGGTCGCCTTCCTGCCATTCTCCGTCGAAAGAGCTTTCGACGAGGTGAAGAACCCGGATGGAAGTCGAAAAGGGCTTCAGCGGCGTTATCTGGTGACTCACGTGCGCGACGAGATCCTCAAAGAGGGTTCGGATCTGGTCGTCGGACGGCGCGAGTCACCGGGCGCCAGCGCGGTCGAAAACGAGTGGGAAGTCGAGCTCTGGAACGGACGGCCCATCGAGCTCGCCGTCGAGCGAAACTCCGTCGAATACCCTGGCAGCAACACTGCGGCGAGAGATGCCTGGGGGCTCGAGCAGCTGACGACTCGACCTCTGATCACCTCGCAGCTCCCCGACGAGTTCGTGGTCACGGTGCAGTTCAGAGTCGGCGAAGAGGCCGTCCTGCGTGACTTCTATTGGTTGGTGGCCAGTCTTCCCGCCCTTCAGGCTCTCGGCCCGGAGGACGGCAGCGGGTCGGGCGGCCCGACTGAGGAACAGGAGATCGGCGACGGCACGCTCGGATTGAACGTCTGGGGCGAAAAGAGCAGGGAACACGCATACCAGGTGTATCAATACGATCAACCCGGCAGGGTCGGCAGAAGGACGGGCTGGCGCGAAACCACCGGCCCGCCTCCGGCAACGGAGCCCGAGCACAAGAAGGTCGAGACCTTGGACGAGCTCGAGATCCGCCAACGTTTTCAGAGGCACCTGGCCGCACGCAGCATCTCGATCACGGGGGCTGACGGATCCCGGAAGGTCGGCTATCTCCGGATCTTCTCCTTCGCCGATGTAGGAAGGGAGGGTTTTCGAGATCAGGTCAAGACCTTGTTGACGGACGCCCGGATGACGTCCACGGAGGGGTTGATCCTCGACCTCCGGGGCAACACGGGCGGCAACATCTCGGCGGCGGAGTCCATCCTGCAGCTGCTGACGCCGCGCGAGATCGCGCCCGCGCGGTTCCAGCTCATCCTCTCGCCGCTGACGCGCAATCTCACGCGTTTCCTCAACGGCAGGGGAAGGCGCAGGCTGCTGCCCAACCTCGAGCGCTGGAGCGCTGCCGCGGATTCGGCCGCCACCGTTCGGGAGACCTATTCGCGGGCTATTCCGATCACCCGAGACGCGGAGGCCAACGACGTGGGTCAGGTCTACTTCGGGCCGTGTGTCCTGGTCGTCGAGGCGACGGTTTATAGCGCGGCGGACATTTGCATCGC
>JAAENP010000192.1 GCA_024224155.1 bacterium | reverse complement strand
CGACCCCGCGGCGCTAGGGCCGAGATCGAGTGTTTCGAGAACCGAATAGTCCGTGCCGCCGTTTGCCGATACCTCGATGACGACTAGATCCTCAGCTACTTCGACTCCTGTTCCTGTACGGAAGTCGAATCGGAGAGCCGCGGTTGCCGCCCCGGACAGATCCGCCTCTCTCGCAATACTGGGATCCACTCCCGAAGGGGTACCGTTCAGCCTTAACTCGCCCGAGACGACCTGGACCTTTCCGGCCGCGGGACCGCTGCCGGCCGCATCAACCTCGATCCACGGACTGGAGCTCCAATCGATCGAGCCATCCGTGCCGTCGTAGGCGATGGCGCCGAACTCGTCGCGATAGGTACCGTCGGTTCCTCCAAAAGACCCCCCGAACCGGCCTCCGGAGTTCGCAGGCATAGTAAATTCGTAGATGTCGCCCGCCGGTACGGTGAAGCTGCCCGAGGTGGCGAGGGTCTCGTAGGCGACGTTGATATCAGAGGCCGCCGGGTTGTAGGCGATCACGCTCACCGGCGCTCCGGGG
>JAAENP010000191.1 GCA_024224155.1 bacterium | reverse complement strand
GAGGAGCCCTTGCCAGCGGCGATGACTACGCCACGAGCGCCAAGCCTCAGATCGATTGGGACGATACCGGGGCGCGCGAAGAACTCATCGACTCACGGGCCCGAGACGCTTACGCCTG
Source organism: bacterium (assembly GCA_024224155.1). NCBI lineage: Bacteria > bacterium. The sequence goes on along the minus strand of JAAENP010000191.1, from coordinate 418 downwards.
CCTGCTGGTTCTTGAGAGCCGCGTGCTGAGCGCCGAGGTCAAAGAGGCTGCTGAGCTGCTGGCTACCGTGATCGGCCAAGATCTCGAGGAGACCGAGGACGGCACGTATCGTATCGCCCGCCGGGTGGCCAAGGATCGGGTGATCTCGACCGTGGATACAGAGGCCCGCCACGGTCACAAGACTTCGGCCCGAGGATTCGATGGTTACAGTGGCCATGTGTCTTTGGATCCCGACAGCGAGTTCATCACTGATACCGCTGCGACCGCCGCCAACGCGGGTGACGCCAGCGTCGCAGCAGAGCTCATCGAAGACCTTGTCGACAACGAGGTCGCGTCCTCCGGCGCAGCGGACGCCAGCGCCGGCTCCGAGCCGGAGCCCAGCTGCGCGGATGAGCAAGAATCCGAACGTCCGAAAGTC
>JAAENP010000190.1 GCA_024224155.1 bacterium | reverse complement strand
CGACTCGGTGCGCAACAACGGCACCGCCTGCCGCTGCATGTTGGATCCCATAAGAGCGCGGTTGGCATCGTCATGCTCGAGGAATGGAATCAGGGAAGCGGCCACCGACACCAGCTGCTTGGGGCTGATGTCCATGTAGTCGATACGCTCGCGCTCGACGGTGATGAAGTCGCCGCCGGAGCGGGCGATCACGCGGTCTTCGACATAGCGTCCGCGTTTGTCGACCGGCGCGTTGGCCTGAGCGATGATGTAACGCTCCTCTTCCCAAGCGGTCAAGTACCAAGCGTGAGGCTCGGTCTCGACCTGCGCCTTCTTGGAAGCCTGCAGCGACTTGTTAGCCACGGCAAGCTCGTCACCGGTGATGATCTGGCCCAGCTTGAAGGGACCTCCACCCACCCGAACAACCCGGTGGTGATCGATGACGCGGCCCTTCTCCACCTTCTTGTAGGGGCTTTCTATGAAGCCGTAGTCGTTGATCCGGGCGAAGGTCGCGAGCGACGAGATCAGTCCGATGTTCGGGCCTTCGGGCGTCTCGATCGGGCAGATCCGGCCATAGTGCGAGGCGTGCACGTCGCGGACCTCGAATCCCGCGCGCTCGCGCGACAACCCACCCGGTCCGAGAGCAGAAAGCCGGCGCTTGTGGGTGACCTCGGACAGCGGGTTGGTCTGGTCCATGAACTGAGACAGCTGCGAGGAGCCAAAGAACTCCTTGATCGCAGCGATCACGGGCTTGGAGTTGATCAAGTCGTGGGGCATCGCGGAATCGATGTCCTGATGGACCGACATCTTCTCCTTGATGGCCCGCTCCATCCGCACCAGGCCGACGCGAAACTGGTTCTCGAGCAACTCGCCGCAGGTACGAACCCGGCGATTGCCCAGGTTGTCGATGTCATCCACCCGGCCCACGTCGCGATGGAGGCGCAGCAGATACTCCACGACGCCGAAGAAATCGTCCGCGGAGAGAGTCTTCTGGTCGACCGGGATGTCGGAATCGAGCTTGATGTTGAACTTGAACCGGCCAACGCGAGAGAAGTCGTAGCGCTTGGCATCGAAGAACATGCCGTAGAAGAGCGAGCGAGCGCTCTCGATGGTGGGAGGATCTCCGGGACGCATGCGGCGGTAGATCTCGATCAAGGCTTCCTTGGCGTCGCGGGTCGTGTCTTTGGCCAGGGTGGTGGTCAGAACGTTGCCGCAGAGGTCCCAATCCGGAAAGAAGATCTCGAGCGGTGTCGTCTTGCGGCCCTTGAGCCGAGACTCCAGGTCCTCCGGCACCAGGTCGTTGGCTTCGAAGAGAACCTCACCGGTTTCGAGGTCGACCACATCGGCAATGAAAAGTGACCTCTCCAGCTTGGCAATGCGGGCGGTCTCCTGAATCGACTTGCCCTTGGCCAGCTTCTTCCGCGCGGCATCGTCCAGCTCGAGCCCCGCGAAGATGCGGTAGGTCTCGCGCTGACCGCGGCTGTGACGCTCACGCAACATCTCGCGCTCCAGAACCTCCGGAGTGATCTCGAGCTCGACCGAGCCGCGGCCTTTGAGCTTGACCGGAACCGGCACGTAGAAGCGGCGCAGAATGGACTCGTTGGTCTCTAGCCCCAGGGCGCGAAGAAACACCGTGCCGTGGAACTTGCGCTTGCGATCGATGCGGATATTGAGGACCTCTTTGCGGTCGTACTCGAACTCGACCCAGGAACCTCGATAGGGAATGATCTTGGCGAGATAGGCGCGCGGACCCTGGTTGGTGAAGAAAACACCGGGGCTGCGATGAAGCTGGCTGACGATTACCCGCTCGGTACCGTTGATCACGAACGTCCCGTTGTCGGTCATCAGCGGGATGTCTCCGAAGTAGACCTCCTCTTCCTTGGCGTCGCGCATCATGCGTGCCCCGGTCTCGGGATCCTTGTCGTAGACGAACAGCCGGAAAGTGACCCGCAGCGGAACACCATGGCTCATGCCTCGCTCCTGGCATTCCGGCAGCGAATACTTGAGCTGGAGGTCGACGGGCTCGCCGCAGGTGTCGCAGCGGGTGACCCGATTCTGATTGACGACTCCGCACTCGCCGCAGGTAACGGTCTCTTCGTGCGGGTGATCGGTCATGATCTTGGCCGCACAGTTGTTGCAGGTCATCCGCAGGAACTCGAGTCCCTTCAGCGTTCCGCACCGGCACTGCCAATCACCGATCGTGTACTTCACGAAATCGAGTGAGCAGGTTTCCCGGAAGTCGGAGAACGGGAAGATGCTGTGAAAGACCGCATGCAAACCGCGGTTCTCACGCTCTTCGGGCAGCAGGTTCATCTGCAGGAAGCGCTCGTAGGAACGCCGTTGAACGTCGATGAGATTCGGAATCGGCAGCGTGCTGCCGATTCGCGAGAAGTTACGCCTCTCGACGCTCGAGATTTCAGTTGTGGTCGCCATATCGTTCAGATCCCTCAGCCTTGGACGGAAGATTTCGAAACTCTGCTCTCAAAACTGGACCGGGCCACGAGCACCCGATCAGCGCGCGCACCTCGACTGCCCCGAGCGACTCGGGACTGAAGCCAGATCCGGTGCGAGCCTGGCAGTTCAAGGCCACTCTTACTTGAGCTCGATTTGGGCCCCGGCTTCTTCAAACTTCTTCTTGATTTCTTCAGCCTCGTCCTTGGAAACCGCTTCCTTGATCGTTGCCGGAGCCGACTCGACCATGTCCTTGGCGTCCTTGAGACCCAACTGGGTCACCTCGCGGACCGCCTTGATGACATTGATCTTCTTGTCACCGATCGCGGTGAGCACGACGTCGAACTCGGTCTGCTCTTCCGCCGCCTCGGCGCCGGCCGCAGCCGCGCCGGCCGCGGCCATCGGCACCGCGGCAGCCGCCGCGGAAACACCGTAGTGCTCTTCCATTGCCTTGACGAGCGTGTTCAGCTCCAACACGGTCATCTCGTCGATCTGCTTGATGAAATCCTCTGTCGCTATCGCCATCTTGTCTCTCCTTGAGGTCCGAACTTGCCTATCGAACCGTTGGTTCTCTCTTCTGTTCTCTCTCCGGGGCCCCGTGCCTCTAGCCGGCGGCGCCTTTCTCTTTTTCTTGCCTCACCTGATCCACGACAACCACGAACCGGCGCTGCAGCTCACCAAGCGTACGGACCAGACTCGATACCGGTGATCGCATGAGGAACAGCAGCTTCGCAATCAGTTCCTCGCGACTGGGCAACGCCGCGATCTCTTCGATGTCCTCGGCCTCGACTCGCTGACCGTCCAGCAGACCGGCCTTGATGGTTATGGCGGGGGTTTTCTTGGCGAACTCGGTGACGGCCTTCGCGATACCTACCGCGTCTTCGCTACCGAAAGCCGCGGCGGTCGTGCCCTGGAACTCTTCCTTGAGGCCTTCGAGGGTAGCGCCTTCGATCGCCCTCTTCGCCAGGCGGTTCTTGACCACCACGTAGCTGCCCCCGGTCCGGCGAACCTGATTGCGCAACTCGGTCACATCGGGCACAGAAATGCCCTCGAAGCCCATCAGGAACACGTGCGGCGCTTTCGCCAGTTCCTCTTCGTAGCTCTCGACGAGCTGTTCCTTCTTCTCTCGGCTCAATGCCATGATTGCCCCCTCAGGCCTCTATCGAAGTCAGCGCGCTTTCGTCGATCTTGATCCCGGGACCCATGGTCGATGAAAGGCTGATGGATTTGACGTACTTGCCCTTGGCGGAGGCCGGCTTGGCTTTCATCAGAGCCGCGATCACCGCGGAGGCGTTCTCGCTGAGCTGAGCCTCGTCGAACGAGGCCTTGCCGAACGGAGCATGGACGATGCCCGCCTTGTCGACGCGGAACTCGATCTTTCCCGCCTTGATCGCATGGACCGCCGGCCCGACGTCGAAAGTAACCGTGCCGGTCTTCGGGTTGGGCATCAGGCCGCGAGGACCGAGTACTCGACCGAGCTTGCCGACGACCTTCATCATGTCCGGAGTCGACACCACGGCGTCGAAGTCCATCCAGCCGCCCTGGATCTTCTCGGCCATCTCTTCTCCACCGACATGGTCGGCACCGGCCTCCTCGGCCTCCTTGACCTTTTCGCCACCGGCAAAAACCAGGACCTTGACCTGCTTACCGGTGCCGTGCGGCAGAGCCACCGTACCGCGAACGTTCTGATCGGCGTGCCGCGGGTCGACAGCCAGCCGAACCACCAGGTCCAGGCTCTCGTCGAACTTCGCAAACGACAGTTCCTTGGCGAGCTTGATCGCCTCGGGCAGCTCGTAGGCGCGCGCCTCGACCTTCTCCTTGGCGCCGCTGAATTTCTTTCCAGTTTTCGACATCTCGAGTTCCCTCTGTTAGGCCTCGACCACGATGCCCATGGAGCGGGCGGTTCCTTCGATAATCCGCATCGCCGCTTCCGTCGACGCGGCGTTGAGGTCCGGCTCCTTGGTCTTGGCGATATCCTCGATCTGCGCCTTGGTGACCGTACCGACCTTGATCTTGTTGGGCTCTCCCGAGCCCTTGTCCAGGCCGGCGGCCTGCCTGAGCAGCACCGCGGCCGGAGGTGTCTTGGTGATGAAGCTGTAGCTACGATCCGCGAAGACCGTGATCACGACCGGAATAATCGTCCCCTGGTCTTTCTGCGTCCGGGCATTGAAAGCCTTGCAGAAATCCATGATGTTGACGCCTGCCTGGCCCAACGCCGGCCCCACGGGAGGCGCAGGCGAAGCCTGGCCTGCCGGAATCTGCAGTTTGATCTGTCCTACGACTTTCTTTGCCATTTTCTTGTACCTGGTTTCTCTTGCGGTTATCTAGCTGCTTGTCTGTGAGATCGAGTCGAGATTTTCTGCATCGCTCCGGATGTCGCCTCGGCGATGCCGAGCCGTCATAGCTTTTGGACCTGACTGAAGTCGAGCTCCACGGGGGTCTGGCGGCCGAAGATGGTCACCATGACCTTGAGCGTGTTGCGGTCGAGGTTGACGTCTTCCACCACACCGGTGAAGTTGTTGAACGGACCGTCGATGATCTTGACCGGCTCGCTCTTGTCGAAAACGTACTTGGGGCGCGGCTTCTCCTTGGTGGAAAAGGCCTGGTGCAGAATCTGATCGACTTCCTTCTGAGTGAGCGGTGTCGGCTTCTTGCCGCCACCGACGAAACCGGTGACTTTGGGCGTGTTCTTGACCACGTGCCAGGCGTCATCGGACATGTGCATTTCGACCAGGATGTAGCCCGGCAGGAACTTGCGCTCGACCTGACGCTTCTTGCCGCTGCGGTACTCGACGACGGTTTCGGTCGGGATTCGGATCTCGCCGATGGCGTCGCCCATCCCGAGCGCCTCCGCGCGCTGGCGCAGAGTCTCCTTGACCCGGTCCTCGAAGCCCGAGTAGGTGTGGATGATGTACCACTGCTTGTCTGTCTGGGCCTGTTCGCTTGTCGTCGTCATGCTCTACCAATAAGTCTGAGGATGCCTTGATATACCTCGAGAATCACCACGTCGGAAAACCACAAGAACAGAGCAAAAATGACGCTGGCGACGACCACCACGGAGGTTGTCGTGATGACTTCCTGCCGCGCCGGAAAAGTCACCTTGTTCATCTCGGCCTTGGTCTCGACCAGGAACGTTTTGAAGTTTCTCCAGTTCTCAGCTATTGACGCCACGATTCAGATTCCGTTTTCTTTCTTTTCCGTTGTTCAGCGGCTCGCTCGGTTACTTGGCAGGCCAGGAGGGATTCGAACCCCCAACATTCGGTTTTGGAGACCGACGCTCTACCAATTGGAGCTACTGGCCTAAGACCGTTCTAGTCAAGTATTTGCTCTACCTACGCAGCCTCTTGAGGGTTTGGACTCGGCCGAGATCCCTCGTCACTCGATGATTTCGGTGACGGTGCCGGCACCGACGGTACGGCCACCCTCACGGATCGCGAACCGAACGCCCTGTTGCATCGCGATCGGTGCGATCAGCTCGATCTCCAGGTTCACATTGTCCCCGGGCATCACCATCTCCGTTCCCGAAGGCAGCGACGCCGCACCCGTTACGTCCGTCGTCCGAAAGTAGAACTGCGGACGGTAGCCGTTGAAAAACGGCGTGTGGCGACCCCCCTCGTCCTTCGACAGGATGTACACCTCGCCCTTGAACTTCGTGTGCGGCGTGATCGACCCCGGCTTCGCCAGCACCTGACCCCGCTCCACCTCGTCCTTCTTCGTCCCCCGAAGCAAGATCCCCACGTTGTCACCCGCCTGCCCCTGGTCCAGAAGCTTCCTGAACATCTCCACTCCCGTCACCACCGTCTTCGACGTGTCGCGAATTCCCACGATCTCCACCTCTTCACCCACCTTGATCACACCGCTCTCCACCCGACCCGTCACCACCGTGCCCCGACCCGAAATCGAAAAAATGTCCTCCACCGGCATCAGGAAATCCTTGTCGATATCCCGCTCCGGCTCCGGTATGAAGCTGTCCACCGCCTCCATCAGCTCGAAGACGCACTTCGCATCCTCCGAGTCCGGATCGTCCGTCTCCAGCGCCTTCAGCGCCGAACCCCGAACGATCGGGATGTCGTCCCCAGGAAAATCGTACGAAGACAGAAGCTCCCGCACCTCCAGGTCCACCAAATCCAAAAGCTCCGGATCGTCCACCTGGTCGCACTTGTTCAAAAACACCACCATGTGAGGCACGTTCACCTGACGAGCCAACAAAACGTGCTCGCGCGTCTGAGGCATCGGGCCGTCCGCCGCCGACACCACCAGAATCGCCCCATCCATCTGAGCCGCTCCCGTGATCATGTTCTTCACGTAGTCCGCATGGCCCGGGCAGTCCACATGCGCGTAGTGACGGTTCTCCGTCTGATACTCCACATGCGCCGTCGCGATCGTGATCCCACGCTCGCGCTCCTCCGGCGCCTTGTCGATGTCGTCGAACGCCGTGAACTCCGCCAGG
>JAAENP010000189.1 GCA_024224155.1 bacterium | reverse complement strand
GCTCGAAGGTGTGCTGCGGCGTCGCCTGCAAGGAGGCGATCGAGATCCGCGACCACCTGCCCGACTGCCAGGTGTTCGTGTTCTACATCGACATGCGGATGTACGGCTTCTGGGAAGACCAGCTGTACTGGAAGGCCCAGGAGGAGAAGAAGGTACAGTTCATCCGCGGCATCGTCACCGAGATCACCCGCCGCGGCGACACGGTGGTGATCAAGGGCGAGGACACCACCATGGGCCGGCCGGTCGAGGTACCGATGGACGTGGTGGTGCTCTCGGTCGGCATGGAGCCGTCGGAGGGCACCACCCGGATGGCCGAGATCTTCTCGCTGCCGCTCGAGTCGCACCGCTTCATCGACACCATCGGCGGGCCGATGAATACCGTCTCGACCTCGCGGGAGGGCATCTACGTCGCCGGTGCCGCCGCCGGCCCGGCCGACCTCGAGGACTCGATCTCGATGGCCGGCGCGGCGGTGATGAAGGCGGCGGGGTTCCTGCGCAAGCACGCGCTGGCGACGGCGTAGGAAAAATGTATAGATCGCCGGAATCGGGAACCCTGAAAGGGTTCGATATCAAAGCCCAGGGTAAGCGCAGCGCCACCCTGGGTTCTGGACGCGCAAGAAGCCAAACCCTGAAAGGGTTTCATACGGGGGGAGCTTCGCTCACCCCGGGCTCTGGTATGCAACCCCTTCGGGGTTGGGGATCGGCGTTCGATGTTGCATGATGCCCTTGCCGCCGACCGTCGCCCCGAAGGGGCGCAAACGGAACGTCGCTCCGGAGGGGCGCAAGCGGAAGAACTTGTCGACTCCGAGGCCGCGCTCGAGTTCATGAAGGAGGCCACCAAGGTGGCCACCGGCACCGAGCTCGAAGACGTCGGCGAGCGCCTCGAAGCCAAGAGCCGGCTGTTCCGCGAGATCCTGGCGGAAGACCGCCTGGCGGAGCTCGACGAGACCGGCCTGAAGCGGCTGTTGGGCTCGATCTTCTCGCTGCGGCGCAAGAGCAAGCGCCTGCTGCGCGCCAACGACCTGGAGACGATCCGCGCGGAGCTGCAAGCGCTGCTTTACGACGAAGGACCGGTGGCCGGCCGTTTCGATCGCTTTGTCAACGAGCTCGGGGGCCTGGAGAAGGCGATGATCGTATCGCTCGCCAGCGAGGCGCTGCACTACACCGAGCCGGAGCGCTACTGGCTGTGGACCCACTGGATCTGGAACCCGAAGTCCGGCACCGGCGCGCTGCCGCTTATCACCCAGGAGGCCGACCTCGCGATGTCTCGTTCGCTCCCCTCCGGGGCGACCGCCACCGACGGCGAGGTGTACGACAAGGTCGGGCGCGCCCTGGTCCTGGTCAACGCCCAGGGGCACGCCATCGGCTACTCACGTTCCGGCCGGGGCCTGTTCGGCACCGACGTGTTTCTGGCCTGCGTCTACGCGGTCTATATGTTCACCGTCTTCAGGGTCAAACTGTCCCAGGAGTTCAACCGCATCCTGCCGGAGCTGCCCGAGCTCGTCCAGCGGGTGCTCGGAGTCCGCGCGATGGAGATAGCCCATGTCTGAAGCTCGTTTGCCTCCCTCCGGGAGGACGTATAAGACCACG
>JAAENP010000188.1 GCA_024224155.1 bacterium | reverse complement strand
CTCAAAGCCTCGCGGAGCAGACAGGACAAGGACGATCTGCGCCGTGCCTATCGGGTCCTGCCGGCCTTCGACGACGCGAGGTAAGGTCTGGCCAGGTCGAAGCAAGCCGGCTTCCGCTTGTTCGCCTTCTCCGACGGCGCTGCCGAGGCGGTGGAGACGTTGCTCGACACCGCGGGCATCCTGGATTTCTTTGATGGCGTCGTCAGCGTCGACGAGATGAAGTCGTTCAAACCAGATCCCGGCGTCTATTGCCACTTCCTGCGAAGATCCGGCTCGGCCGGAGCCGATGCGTGGCTGGTGTCGAGCAATCCGTTCGACGTGCTCGGGGCCCTGTCGGCGGGCATGCGCTCGGCGTGGGTCCGGCGTTCTCCGGAGATCGTCATGGATCCCTGGGGAGCAGAGCCGACCGTCACGGTGGCGAGTCTTGCCGATCTCCCCGATCGGATCGCCGAATGGCCGCCCGCACGGCAGGACTGCTGAAGGGTCGCTCCAGGCCCGGGGAAACCGCGCGAGCGGTGCCACGGT
>JAAENP010000187.1 GCA_024224155.1 bacterium | reverse complement strand
GGGGCGCGTCGGCCGTCGAGCGCCGCATTCCTCTCCCGGCAACTCCGACGGCGATGCTCTTCCTGGATCCGCCGGACCGAGCCTTTGTCAGCTTTCTCGCCTCGAGCCAGGTTTCGGTGATCGACCTCGCAGAGAGCCGGATCCTGGCCGACATCACCATCGGCCGGACCGGCAAGAAGCTCGCTCTCGCCACCGCGGCGGCGCTGAGCCCGGTCTTCGGCCCGATCCCGTACACCGTGCCGAATCCGGAGACTTCCGGCCTCCTCTCTCCCGATGGACGGACCGCGTTTCTGATCAACACCCAGACGGTCGACCTGACGGCGGTCGACACGGAGAGCTTCGAGGTGGTGGAGAAGTTCCCCGGGTCGTTGCCCGCCGTCGTTCTCGACGGCAGGGCGCTCGCGGCGTTCAAGGTCAAGGACTTCGTCCTTTTCGACCTCGAAACGCGAAAGGCCCTACCCGAGATGGAGCTCGGTCTGGGGGCCAGCAGCATCTCTCCGTCCGGACGTTACGCATGGACAGGCCTCGGCTCCGGAACCGCTGTCTTCGACCTCGAAGCCCGCAGGCGAGTGAAGCTCTTCCCTGACGTCACGGGGCAGATCGTCTTCGTGACCACCCAGAGCCGAGAAACTCGAGAGAAACCGTGGGAAGAATCGCAGCGGCTACGAAGCCCCGCGCCCTGAAAGCACGGCGGGCACAGTCTTGAGCAGGATCTTGAAGTCGAGCCAGGGCGACCAGGAGTCGATGTACTGGAGGTCGAGCTCCATCCAGCGGTCGAAGTCGATCTGGTTGCGGCCGCTGATCTGCCACAGGCAGGTGAGGCCGGGCTTCATCGACAGGCGGCGGCGCTGCCAGCGC